>CAKQSC010000189.1 GCA_934271725.1 uncultured Clostridia bacterium | reverse complement strand
AAATCTAACGCCGAAAAAGTCTCTTGAAAAGAAAAAAGCGAACTCCGTTTTTATATCAGAGTTCGTTTTTTTCATCTTTGGTGGAGATAAGGGGATTCGAACCCCTGGCCTATGCGTTGCGAACGCATCGCTCTACCAACTGAGCCATATCCCCGTTCGTATTGCGTATTATATCACTTACTTTTAAAAAAATCAATGATTTTAACCTACTCTTACGTAAATTATTTTATCTTTTTTGATTTTAATTCTTTACACCCCCTCTCTTCCCCGCTTTTTATACCCCTTGCAACGCCTGAAAATCGAATAATCTGTTGAAACTCCTCCGCCTCCTATGTTATAATAAACGTAACAAAGCCCTCGTTCTTAAAAAACGGCGCAAAAAAAGTTCTGCCGAAAAAACAGAACTCCCGCTTCGCACCTGCGAAAAAGTGATTACACAAAGTTTTGTTTGAACTCGCTTTGTTACTTTGTAATTGTAGTTTACCACCGAAAAATAAGTTTGTCAAGGGAGAAAAGAAAAATTATGGAAAAATTTTATATCGGAACGGACATAGGTACCAACTCCGTAGGAATTGCCTGCACGGACGAAAATTATAACCTTTTGCGCGCGAAACGCCAAGATTGCTGGACGGTAAGACTTTTCGACGAAAGCAAAACTGCGACGGAGAGAAGAACGAAACGAACGACGAGAAGAAGGCTTCTTCGCAGAAGACAACGCATAAACTTTTTGCAGGAACTCTTTGCGCCGTATATCGACGACGATACTTTTTTTATCCGTCTTAACAACAGTCAATTCCTTCCCGAGGACAAAGACGCAAGGCTTTTCGGCGATAAAAACACCCTCTTTTCGGGCGAATACGACGACAAAATCTTCCACAAAGACAATCCTACCGTTTACCATTTAAGAAAAAGGCTGATCGACGGAGGCAACTACGATTTACGCCTGTATTACCTCGCACTGCACCACATTATGAAATACCGCGGACATTTCCTTTACGAGGGAAACGCGGAAGAAAACGACATTAAAACGCTTGTCTGCCGTCTTAACGACGTGCTTCAAAATTATGCGGAAGACGACGACGCCATTTTATTCAACGAAACCCTTTGCGACGAATGGAAAAAGATTTTACTCGACAAAGACGATAAAGGAAAGAAAACCGATTTGACGCCGAAAGACAAGCAAAAGGAAACGGAAAAACTGTTCGGAATAAAAAACAAACAACAACAAGAAATAATAAAAGGAATCGTCGGCTTGAAAATCAACCCGTCCACACTCTTCGGCGAAAATTATAAAGACGAAAAAAGTTTTTCGTTTAAAGAGGTTACGGAAGAAGCGTTTGACGCCATGCAATCCGTTTACGGCGACGATTTCGATTTACTTTACGCAATCCGTTCGATTTATAATTTCGTTGCGTTCCAAAAGATTCTCGGCGACAAGAATTATATATCCGAAGCGATGATTGACGTATACGAAAAGCACAAAAAGGATTTAGAGTTACTTAAAGACTTCGTC
>CAKQSC010000188.1 GCA_934271725.1 uncultured Clostridia bacterium | reverse complement strand
ATATATAATCGGTAAAAACCTTGCCGAACTCCAACCTTTCTCCGCTTTGCGGTTTATTTTTAAGTTTACTTGCCTTTACGAACTCTATATCCATTTTCTACCTCTATTTAATAAAACAGTACTCCTCGCCCGTGGTTTCGGGGATTATTTTTCCTTTACTGTTTTCGATAATCTTATTTTTTAAAGTTTCGGCTTTGTTTTTCTCCACGCGTGCGCTTACGCGTACGCGATCGCCGAATTCGGAGTTTTTCACCGTCGCCCCGCATTCCGAAAAAACGCGCAGAACGGTATTGTAAAAATCGTAATCCGTCTCAACGAAAATTATATCGCAAAGAACCGCTCTTACGACGTCGGCGTTTTTTATTCCTGCCGAAACGGAAGAAGAATACGCCCTGATAAGACCGCCCGCCCCGAGTTTTATTCCGCCGAAATATCTCGTTACGACCGCAACGACGTTTTCCAGGTCGTTTTGCTTTAAACTTTCAAGCATGGGAAGTCCCGCGGTGCCTTGCGGTTCTCCGTCGTCGCCGAACTTCATTTTAACCACGCCGTTTTCACGCACTATATACGCGTAACAGTTGTGGGTTGCAAAAGGATTTTGTTTAGACACCCTCTCTATCACGCTTTTTGCTTTTTCCGCCGTATCGGCCGGTGCGATCGTCGTTATGAACCGTGATTTTTCTATCGTCTGTTCCGAAACGCTTTCGCAAGATACGGTTAAATATTCTTTCATTTCAAAATTACTTTAACGTGTACTTTTTTGCCCTTATGCAACACAAAAGAACCGTTTGCGACCGCGCTTTCGGGAACAGGCGCAAGCACGTCCGTGATTTTAGCGTCGTCTATCGATACTCCGCCACCCTCTATAAGTCTTCTCGCTTCGCCTTTGCTTTTTGCCTGCCCCAACGCAACGAGAACGTCTATAACCGTTTTATTCTCTTTGCCGTCTATTTCGGAGGTCGGCATATTTTCGGAATTGCCCGCAAAAGACGCCCTTACCTGTTGAAGAGCGAGATCCGCCTTTTCTTTTCCGTGAACGAGCGCGGTTACTTCGTAGGCGAGTCTTTCTTTCGCTACGTTTATTCTTTCGTCTTTATATTTCGTAAGTTCCTCTATTTCGTCAAGTTCCATAAAGGTAAGAAGTTTCATACATTCCGCGACTTTCGCGTCCTCTATGTTTCTGAAATACTGGAAAAACTCGTAAGGAGTGGTCTTGTTTTCGTCAAGCCACAATGCGCCCTTTGCCGTCTTTCCCATCTTCTTGCCATCGCTTGTGAGCAGAAGAGTACACGTCATAGCGTAAGCGGGCGCGTTTTCTTTTCTTCTTATCAAATCTTCGCCGGCAAGCATATTGCTCCACTGGTCGTCCCCGCCGATTTCGAGTTTACACCCGTAATCGCGATACAATCTCAAAAAGTCGTAACCCTGCATCAGCATATAGTTGAATTCGAGGAAGGTAAGACCTTTTTCCATTCTGTTTTTATAACACTCCGCGGTGAGCATTTTGTTGACGCTGAAATATACGCC
>CAKQSC010000187.1 GCA_934271725.1 uncultured Clostridia bacterium | reverse complement strand
ATACAACCCCTCTTACACGACTGAACTATTGTTACGATATTCGCATTTTTTGCGATTATTTATGCAAAAATAAGTTTAAAGAACTTAATATCGACGAACTGACTTTACAGGATTTGAATATTTTAAAAGCAAGCGATATAGAAGCGTTTTTAAGTTACGTAAGTTCGTATACGCTTGACGGAACGACACGGCATTGCAACGAACGGGCAAAAGCGAGAAAGTTTTCAAGCATACGCTCTATGTTCAAATATTTTTATAACAGAGAAAAATTAGACGGTAACGTCGCTTCAAAGGTTACTTCGCCCAAACTTCACGATAAAGAAATAATCAGACTTGACGACGATGAATCCGAAAAAATGATGGAAACGGTGCGTTACGGCGACGGATTATCTCAAAAACAGCAATATTATCACGCTAAAACAGAAAAAAGAGACATTGCCATGGTAACCCTTCTGCTTGCTACCGGAATCCGTGTAAGCGAACTCGTAGGTCTAAACGTCGACGATTTCGATTTGAAAACGCACAGTTTCGTAATTACGCGTAAAGGCGGTAACAGAACCGTTTTATATTACGATTTAAACGTCGAACACGTTATTTTTGAATATATGTTCGAGAGAAAGAATAACGACAAGGTATCGAAAGACGAAAAAGCGTTGTTTTTGTCTTTGCAAAACACTCGCATAACGACAAGATCGGTAGAGAATATCATTAAAAAATACGCAAAACTTTCCGCACCGCTAAAAAAAATAACCCCTCATAAATTGAGAAGCACTTTCGGCACGAACTTATATAAAGAAACGGGCGATATATATATGGTGGCGGATTTTTTGGGGCATAAAGACATAAATACCACGCGAAAACACTATGCCGCTATCGAAGAAGACAGAAGAAAATTAGCGGTTCAATATATTAAACTACCCGGAGAAAATAAAGATGATCGACAATAACGTCGAAAACGAAATCAGGGAACTCGTTTACGCGATAGTACCGTGTTTCGACAAAGAAGATAAAAACAAAACGGATTATAAGGCGGAAGAAATTAAAAATCTTATAGAAAGCGACGACGCGGAGTTTGTCGGCATAAATAAGCCTTTTATAAGAGAAATAACCCCCGCTACCGTTATCGGCAAAGGAAAATTAGACGAAATTAAAGAGGATTTGCAAGAAAAAAACGCAAACGTCGTAGTATACGACGGTGTACTTTCCCCCTCTCAACTGCTTAATATCAAAAATGCGCTAGGCGTAAAAGTAATTGACAGAACAACGCTCATTCTTGATATTTTTGCCCGTCGGGCGACTACGCTCGAAGGTAAATTGCAAGTTGAACTCGCTCAACTTAATTATATTTATCCGAGATTAAAAGGAAAAGGCGAAGCGTTGTCCCGTTTAGGCGGTGGAATCGGCACGAGAGGTCCCGGCGAAACGCAACTCGAAACGGACAGAAGACATATAAGGCTTCGTATAAAATATCTCGAACAATCTTTAAAAAACTTGAAAACAAGGCGTAATCTGCAAGTTTCAAGGCGTAAAAAAATAAACCT
>CAKQSC010000186.1 GCA_934271725.1 uncultured Clostridia bacterium | reverse complement strand
GGAATACGTGAGAAAAAGTCAGGCGGAAGAAGGAAGATGACTTTCAAGGAACTTAACTCTGCGGACGCAAAGGATTTTTTCGAGTTTCAGAAAGATAATTTTATCGATTTTTGGAGCGAAAATCAGGTGCGTTCTTCTTTCGACAACCCTAATTTTCATTGTATTGCGTGTTTAATCGAGAAAAAAACCGTTTGCGCGGTGTGCTATACGGAAGTTCTTGACGAATGCGAGATAGAACTCGTTCTGACCGACAGCCGTTTACGCCGAAAGGGCCACGGCGATTCCGTTTTGAAAAGCGTGATAAACAGTTTAAAAAAGAACGGAATAAAGACGGTGTTTTTAGAAGTACGAAAGGGAAACGAGAGCGCGAAAAGGTTGTATTTAAAAAACGGGTTCGCGGTATACGGCGAACGGAAAAAATATTATAAGGACGGCGAAGACGCTGTTTTAATGAGGTTGTCGCTGTAAAAAAGTATGTATGAAAACGAGTATTTCGCAAAGGAAGAAAACGTTTGGTATTCCGACGGGGGCTATTGCGAAACGCTTTTGTTTCTGCACGGATACCTTTCGTGTAAAGAAAGTTTTTACTATCAGAAAAAGTTTTTTGAAAAAGGATATAACGTTATAATTCCCGATTTGCCGGGGTTTAAAGAAAACACGAAACTTACTTTCCCTTTTTGTCTTGACGATTACGCCGAGTGGGTTGAAAACATGCTTTTTCATTACAGCATAAAAGAGGTTTCCGTCGTCGCGCACAGTTTCGGGGCGAGGGTTTTGTTTAAACTTATCGCTCGGGGAAAAATTAAAATAAAAGCCGTCGTACTCGTCGGTTCGGCGGGTATAAAACCGAGATTTAACCTTGCCGTAAAAATCAGAATAGCAAGGTATAAGTTAAGAAAAAAGTTAGGACTTTCCGTCGACGGTTTCGGATCGGAAGATTATAAAAGATCAGACGACGTAACGAAAAAAAGTTTTGTTAAAATAATAAACGAACGGCTTGAAGAGAGCATAAAAAAGACGGCGGTTCCGACGATTGTTTTTTGCGGAAAGAAAGATAAAGAAACACCGCCGTATATGCAAAAAAAGTTGCATAAACTCATAAAAAACAGCAAACTCGTAAAAGTCGACGGCGGACATTTTTATTTTTGCGAAAAACCCGATGAGTTTAACCGACTTACGGATATTTTTTTAAAGGAGGCGTTAAAATGAATATAAACAACCTGCTTGCGAGAACGATTGACGATCCCGCGTGGATTCGTTCCGTTTTCACGATGAAAAATATGTATATAGTAATTTTAATAAGCCTTTTAAACGGAATACTCGTGCTGTTCGCGTCGCAAAGGTATATGCTTGCTTTGCAACAATTCGGTTACGACGGCAAAAAATATTATAAATGGCTTTACAATAAAGAAAACAACCAACTGTCAAGGCTGACTTTATTGTGCCTTATGTGCTTTTTGTTTTTCTGCGTGTGGAGTTTGTCTTTCACGATGTTTTTCAAAAACACCACGGACGAAAATCTTAAAGCGTTGCCGGCGTATTTCGGTTTTTTGGTA
>CAKQSC010000185.1 GCA_934271725.1 uncultured Clostridia bacterium | reverse complement strand
TTTATGCAAAACGATAAACGTCCTGAAAATATGGAGAGAATTACAAACAAAGCGCTTGCAAACGAGTTTATTGACGAACAAGTCAAACTCATAAAAGAACAAGTCGGCGATAAAAAAGTTTTACTTGCGCTGTCCGGCGGGGTTGATTCTTCCGTAGTCGCGGCATTGCTTATTAAGGCGATAGGCAAAAATCTCGTGTGCGTACACGTCAACCACGGTCTTTTGAGAAAAGGCGAACCCGAACAAGTTATACAGGTTTTCCGTAACGAAATGAACGCTAACCTTGTTTACGTCGACGCGACCGACAGGTTTTTAGACGCTTTGGCAAACGTTTCCGACCCCGAACAAAAAAGAAAAATCATCGGTAAGATATTTATCGACGTGTTTGCGGAAGAGGCAAGAAAACTGACGGACGTAAAGTTCCTTGCGCAAGGTACCATATACCCCGATATTCTCGAAAGTAAAGGAGTTAAAGCGCACCACAACGTAGGCGGTCTTCCCGAAGACTTGGAGTTCGAGTTGGTCGAACCTATCAAACTTTTATATAAAGACGAAGTAAGAGTCGTCGGCAAAGCGTTGGGACTTCCCGACGGAATGGTTTATCGTCAACCCTTCCCGGGTCCCGGGCTCGGGGTCAGGTGCCTCGGCGCGATTACCCGCGACAGGCTTGAGTGCGTGCGCGAAAGCGACGCTATCCTTCGCGAAGAATTCGCTAAAAACGGCTTGCAAGGAAAAGTTTGGCAGTACTTTACCGTCGTACCCGACATTACGTCTACGGGCGTTAAGGACGGCAAGCGGTTTATGGGCTGGCCCGTCGTTTTAAGAGCGGTAAACACCAAAGACGCTATGTCGGCAACCGTCGAAAACGTGCCGTTTGAACTTTTGATGAAAATTACCGACAGAATACTTGCCGAAGTCGACGGCGTCAACAGAGTCCTTTACGACTTGTCGCCGAAGCCTATCGCTACTATCGAGTGGGAATAATAATTCAATATATGCGTTATATGCGTTTCCGCCGTACGGATTTCCGTACGGCGGTTTTTTTTTCTTCAAGCCTGATAACGAACGGTTCGCTAATCGATTTCTTTAAGCCCTTGTTCCAAAAGCAGTTCGTTTACCTTATACAAATCGTATATTTCGTTTTCAATGCAATACCTTATCGTCAAATCGAACTTACTTGCGCTCGTTAAAATATACCCCGCTTTTTTAACCAACTTTTTACACGTCGCGTTGTCGAGTTTGAGTGCGAGCGCCAGCGCGCAGACGGTAGGTTTTTTCGGTTTATAGTATTTGTCGCACCTGATTTTAGAAAAAAACTTTCTGTCCATACCCGCGCGAGTGTAAACCTCTACGTCGGTAAACCCCTTTTCGTCGATTAACCGTAAAAGCATTTCGGTAAAAGTTTCGTTACCGTCGTTATGCGATTTAATATACTCGTTTAAACCTTTCATATTTATATTATATCAAAATCTTTTTTTTATTTCAATAATATGTCGCAAAAACCGCGACCACTTTTATATTTTCAGGCGTTATAATGTGGTTGTAAGTTGAAAAACGGTTACGATTC
>CAKQSC010000184.1 GCA_934271725.1 uncultured Clostridia bacterium | reverse complement strand
AGTTTATGCATTGCAAATGTCCTAAATGCGGTGGCGACGCTTTGAGAGATCCAGATACCCTCGATACTTTCGTATGTTCGAGTTGGTACTATTTACGTTATCCCGACGCTAAAAACGAAAACGCCCCCTTCAACCCGCAAATCATAAACAAAATGTTGCCCGTAGACAAATACGTCGGAGGCGCGGAGCACGCGTGCATGCACCTTTTATACGCTCGTTTCGTTACGAAAGCCTTGCACGATATGGGTTATCTCGATTTCGACGAGCCTTTTACCTCGCTAGTTCATCAGGGTGTTATTTTAGGTCCCGACGGTACGCGTATGAGTAAATCCAAAGGTAACGTCGTATCTCCCGACGATTATATAGAAACTTACGGTTCGGACGTGTTCAGACTTTACCTTATGTTCGGCTTCTCTTATACGGAAGGCGGACCGTGGGACGACCAAGGAATTAAAGCGATTGCAAAATTCGTAGGAAAAATCGAAACTTTTGCAGATAAAGTAATTATGTATAAAGACGCTAAATATAAAGAATCCGATTTCGGTTCGCCCGAAAAAGATTTGTTGTATTCCGTCAACAATTACATAAAGCAAATCGACAGAGATATGAACAATTTCTCTTTCAACACCGTCGTTGCGCGCCTTATGGAATATCTTACGGCAATGCAGAAATACGACGCGTATGAAAACAAAAACACGGGACTGCTTAAAAAAGTATTCTCCGAGTTTATTCAGGTTTTAGCCCCTTGCGCTCCGCATATAAGCGAAGAGTTCTGGCAGAAACTCGGCAACAAGAAATCCGTATTTTTGTCAGACTACCCGACGTTCGACGAAACAAAACTCGTTAAAGACGAGACGGAATACGCGTTGCAGGTAAACAGCAAAATCAAAATGAAATTACTTGTTCCGTCCAACCTTACGAAAGAAGAAACGGAAACGTTTGTGAAAAACAACGCAGACGTTCTCGGTCTTATAGGGGACGGCACGATAAAAAAGATAATCGTCGTTCCCGGCAGACTTGTGAATATCATTGTTTAAAGGTAAAAAATGGGCAAAAAAAGAAAAAATCAACAACTTAATACACCCGACTTCGATTACGGCGAACAAGTCGTAGAGCAACCCTCTTTCGATATTGTCGAAGCCCTTAACAAAAAAGAAATCGAAGAAAAAACGGAGGAAACCGCGCCTATCGACGAAATACGCGCCGACGACGAAGGTTATACTCAAACGAGTCTTGACGATTTAGCAACAAGCGAAACGGATACGAAAAGCGATTTGGACAATATAGAGTTCGACAACGATTTGGACAGCGATTCGGAAGACAGAATAGACGAAGTCCTTAAAGAGAGCAAAGAAAAAAACTCGATTCAGATAATTTTCGACTATTTCAAATCTCTTTTCAAATCGAAATCGGAGAAAAAATCCAAAAAGAAAAAGAAATTCGCCCCCGTCGCGTACGACAGCGTCGACAGATTCGATCCGACGTATAACGAAGGTCTTTCCTCTCATCAGGTAGAAGTAAGAACGAATCAGGATTTAGTAAACAAAACGGAACAGAAATATTCCAAAAC
>CAKQSC010000183.1 GCA_934271725.1 uncultured Clostridia bacterium | reverse complement strand
GGGTTATGTGCATTATCACGTGCTCTATGAGCCTTCACGGGCGAAACGTTGCGAAAAAGATGATAAAAGAAGCGAAGAAAGAAGAAAAAAAGGCGAAAAAAGAAATCGCAGTCGCTCGCGCGGATTACGATTACGAACAACCTTTAAACGGCGAAGAACCTGCGATTACTATCGTAGAGGACGCAACCGCTTCCGCAAACGAGATGAAAAGGACGCGTTTCGACAAATGCGTTACCGTGTTAAGCGCGATTTTGCTTGCCGTGGTAGTGGCGACTTTGCTTTGTTGCGCGTACTTCTCTCTTAAATCTTACTTACCCTTTTAATTGAAAGTTTTTTTAGTATACGGATTTTTACCCCTCCCCTTTTTCAAATGGGGAGGGGTACGTTTATATAAGGAGGAAAGAAAATGTTAAAAAAATCTCTCGCGATTTTATTTTGCGCCATTTTATTCGCAACCTTTTTTGTCGGGTGCGATAAGGACGCGGGTAAAACGGAAAAGATAAAAATAGAAGAAACGAATACGGCAAGCGGACTTATTATACTCGATCTCGATTATGAACTTAACGTTCCCGGTAACGAACTTCCCTATTCGTATTTGTGGGACGGAACGAATACGAGCGTAAACGCGGGGGCGCGTTCTATCGAAAAAAGGTACAACACGTATCTTACCGAATACAAAGAAAGCGACGGGAAATATTATCTCGCGTACTTAAAAAAGGATAAGATAGCGGAATATAAAACGTGGTTGAAAGAATACGAAGATAACAACGCGAACGACGACGGCAACTATCATTTTACCGCATACGACAACGAAAAGGTAATAGACGGAAAATATTTTTATTGTTATCAAAAACTTGCCGATTTCGACGCAAGTATATTAAAACTCGAAACCGTCGACAGTTTAAATGACGTTAGATTTGAAAAGAACGGTTACAAGTTGGTTTTGTGCGCAACGGGAAAACCCGCCGTTATAAAACAAAACGTTACGACGGGCGAAAGCGTTAATAAAAATCTTTTCCTCTTTAACAGATACGAGTTGATTTTCGACGATACGGCAACCGCGCCGACTTACTATTCGTTCACGGGCAGAGAAATGTATAATCAGACGTTGCTTAAAAGTATGTTCGATTACGTCGGAGAAATGTTGGAAGCCTTTCCCGAGACGTACGAAAATATGTATTTCGGTTGTTTCCCGAATTTGGGGCTTTCTTCCGCAAAGAACACGCATCGGTTAGAAGTTTTGTCCGTTAACGGCGAAAAACGCGTAACTTTGCCGAGATACGCTTTAAGCGCAGACACACGTTACGACCTGTTAAGCGACGAAACGACTCTTCCCGTAACGGTAGAGGACGTTTTCTCGGGACACAGGGGAGAGTTTTTAAACGCCTTGATAGAGGACACCGAAACGGAAACCGGCGCGTATATATACTCTATGTACGACTACGACAAGGTTGCGGAAATAATAAAACGGAAATAATCTGAAAGAAACAATTTACGAAGAACAAAAAGGCTATGCGGACACTTTAAAAAGTGTCCGCATAGCCATTTTGTTTTATTTTTATCGCGTTTTTATTAAAAAGGGTGAAAGATTATTCCAGAATCGCTTTTATTCTGCGTACGC
>CAKQSC010000182.1 GCA_934271725.1 uncultured Clostridia bacterium | reverse complement strand
TGCCCCTTAGCTCAGCAGGTAGAGCATTCGGCTGTTAACCGAAGTGTCGTCAGTTCGAGTCTGTCAGGGGCAGCCACAAAATCGTCAGTAATTTACTGACGATTTTTACTTTATCAATTTTCTTGAAATTTGATTTTTTGCACAAAAAAGTCAAATTTTTCACCCGATAGTATGTTAACCGAATTTCTGTACAGACCTGAACCCCTGCGAACAATTAAATACATAAAAATAAGGCGCGTAGCGAAGAAACTATGCGTCTTTTTTTATACAAAAAAACAAGGAGAATAGAAATCATGGATGAAACAGAGAACTTGAACCTCATAGGACATTCCGTTGTGGGAAATAAGCGGCTTCGGAGTATCGAAGCGGTTGCCGACTTTATTTGCAAGCACGGGAAATACGGCGACGTTAAAATAACGAATAACGGCGAGCCGTTCATAACGACTATCGGAATATACCTCGATAAGGTTGCCGATATAAAATACCGAGCGAAACTAATTCCCGTCCTAACGAAAAAGCAAGAAGAAATGCTTTCCGAACTAAACGAAAGTAAAGGAACGGAAAAAATCGGTTTTACGCAAAACTTTTATTAAATAAATGAAAGACGAGGCGAATGCAGCAATGTGTTCGTCTTTTTTATACGAAAAAACGAGGAGGATAGAAAAATGTATTTTAAGAACGAAAAGCACAAGGAATCGTTCAGGGAAGGACTACGGAAGGTCAACAAAAACGACAGAGACGCGGTAAGCACGGTTTATCTGTTATCGGCAGATTCGTGCCTGTGGCGACGAGCAAACCAAGGAGATGGCAAGAAAAAGCAGTATCGCATACACCACGCGAGGAAAAGCGTTGCTCGGCGGCAACATTTTCTGCAAACACTGCGGATCGAAAATGTACGGTATATTATATACCGATACATATATGACGGCAAGCGGAGAAAAGAAAGTAAAAAAGGGTATTAAATATTGCTGTCCGAATCGGGCTCGGAAACGCGGCGAATGCGACGGTATGTCACAGTATTTAGCAAAAAAAGTGGACGAGACCGTTCTGCTTATAGTGAATAAAACCCTTGAAAAAATAAAGGGAAGCGCAAAAGACGAGGCGATAAACGCGCAATACGAGAATATCGTAAAAGAGAAAAAAGCGATTTATCTGTCATTAAAACAGAAGACGTAAAAAGAGCAAGCCGTGCTTAACAAACTCGTGAGCGAAGTCGGACGAGCGTTAATCGGGGAATCGTCGTTTACGATAGACGTGCTGAACGCGTCGATAAGCGCGACGAAAAAAAGTTAGCGGAATATGAAAAGCAAATTCCGCAAGCGTATAAAGAATACACCGATAAAAACGAAATTCTCGAACACCTTGACGGATATTACGACACGTTCAAAAGTTGGGCGGACGAGTTTGCCACTGCGAGCCGCGAGCGGAAGAAAATGATAATCTGCAAGCTCATAGACCGCATAGAGATAGGAAAAGGGTACGAAATCAGAGTAAAAATGAATATAAACTATGAGCGGTTCCTTTAAAAAACAAGCAATAAATAAGTCTCTTATAAGAAAAGAAAGGCTAAAATTGCTGTTTTTGCGTATAATATTATAGGTGGCACAGAAAAATAGACTAAAATGTGACACCAAACTA
>CAKQSC010000181.1 GCA_934271725.1 uncultured Clostridia bacterium | reverse complement strand
AATTACGTCTTATTATAACTGGCTTTTAGAGAGAAAAGAGTTTATAGACGTAATGGCAAGCAATATTTCGCATCCGAACGATTTTTTTGTGAGAGTGTATGCGCAGAGTATCTTGACAAAGTTGATAAAATAATATATAATTTTTAAGGTATATGTTATGTATTATATAGGACTCGATATCGGCGGTACGAAATGCGCGTCGTCGCTTGGAAAAACAGAAAACGGCAAAATTGAAATACTGGATAAAGATTATTTTTTAAACGGTAATCAAAATCCTTGCGACGTTTTGGATAGGTTTTCGTCGTTTATAAAAAAACACCTTTCCGACAAAAAAATCGAAGGTATAGGCATAAGTTGCGGTGGACCTCTTGACAGTAAGAACGGCGTAATTAAAAAACCGCCATCGCTACCGCTGTGGGACGACGTTAAAATAGTAGAATATTTTGAAGATAAGTTCGGCATAAAAACATATTTACAAAACGACGCAAACGCGTGCGCTTTTGCAGAATATAAGTACGGCGCGGGTGTCGGGTGCGAAAATATGGTCTTTCTGACGTTCGGCACGGGGTTTGGCGCGGGACTCGTTTTAAACGGAAAACTTTATTCGGGCGCAAACGATAACGCCGGAGAAATAGGGCATATAAGACTTACCCGAAACGGACCCGTAGGTTATTATAAAAAGGGTTCGTGCGAGGGGTATTGCAGTGGTTCCGGCATAGCAAGACTTGCGCGGATTATGAGTAAAAGAAAAGAGTTGGCGTCGTCTTACGAAACTTTTGTAAACGCCGTAGGTAACGAAAACGTTTCCGCAAAAACGATAGCGGAATACGCAAGAAAAGACAACGATTTCTGCAAAGCCGTTTATAAAAAAAGCGGTAAAATGTTAGGCAGGGCGTTAAGTATAATAGTTGACCTTATAAATCCCGAAAGAATAGTCATCGGCGGTATATATATGCGTTCGGGCGATTTGTTGTATCCGGATTGCATACGCGAAATGGAAAAAGAATGTCTGTCTTTTTCTTTAAACGAAGTTAATATATTGTCCGCGAAACTCGGCGAAAACATAGGCGATTTCGGGGCGTTGTCCGTTGCACAAGGAGATTTTTAAATGAAGCAAAGCATTTCAGATATTTTAAACGAACTGATAAACAGATATCCCGAACTGAAATCCGTCGAAAACGATATACTTTCGGCGTATCGTATAGCGGAAAACGCATATAAAAACGGCAAAAAACTTTTCGTATGCGGTAACGGCGGAAGCGCAAGCGACAGTGAACATATCGTCGGCGAACTTATGAAAAAGTTCAGAAAACAAAGGAAAATCGATAAAAAAGTCTACGATAATCTCGGTTTGTTCGGCGATGATGGAAAAAGACTTCAAATGACTTTGGAGGGGGCTTTGCCCGCGATTTCTCTTACGTCGCATATTGCTTTGACAACGGCGTTTTCAAACGATAGAGAGCCGTCTGCGGTGTTTGCGCAACAGTTATACGGTCTGGCAAACGAGGAGGACGTTTTAATTGCAATTTCCACTTCCGGAAACAGCGAAAATTGCGTTCTTGCGACAATAACGGCAAAAGCGAAAGGTTTAAAAACGATTGCGCTTACGGGCGAAAAAGAAAGTAAACTTTCGGGTTTGTGCGA
>CAKQSC010000180.1 GCA_934271725.1 uncultured Clostridia bacterium | reverse complement strand
CCGAAACGCTTGACGAACATATCGTATCTTGCGCCGAGTTGCCATTGCTCACGGGTTAAAACGTCGTCCGAACAGCCCTCGACTTGCAAGTCCAAAACCTTACGCAGTTGCTTTCGGATAGCAATCATTTCGACGATTCTCTGATAAGCGTCTTTCGGGAACGTCGGTACGGCTTGCTCAACCATACTATCTCCCACACGCATATACAATTTACCGTTTACCGCTTTCAGGTTCATAGGTTTGACGTCGTAGTCAACCTCGACTTCTTCTCGACTTTCCTCTTCTTCCGTGGGTTCGGGATTAACGTAAAAATCTTGCGGTAATCGACTTATAGCCGCGTTTATTGCTTCCGATAAATCTCTGCCGTCGGGCTTAACCGTTATATCTTCCGCACCGTAAAGTCCCGTTTCTTTGGCAAGCGTGCCGAGTATCATTTCAGGGTGAGCGATATAATAGTTGTTTATCTCGTACCCTTCTGCGGTCTTACCCGTTGAAAGCCATTCGGTATTTTCAACGCCCGCGTTGATTTTCTCTTCACGCTTACGAAAAAACAGAATATCCGTTACGACTTCTGTATTCGCCGTTTGCTTGAACGCCGTATTTGGAAGCCTTACCGCGCCCACAAGTTCGGCTCTGTCCGCGATATACTTGCGGATAGACGGATTTTGTTTGTCCATCGTCCCCTTGCTCGTGATTACAGCCATTAAGCCGTTCGGCTTGATTTTGTCGATACCTTTGGCGATAAAATAATCGTGAATATAGAAGTTATACTTGTTGTAATCGGGATCGAAAACCGTGTAACCGCCGAACGGAACGTTTGTAACCATAAGGTCGAAAGAATTGTCCTGAAACGCTGTTTCTTCAAAGCCTTTAATCTGAATTTTCGCCTGCGGATACAGTTTCGTTGCGATTTTACCCGTAACCCTATCGAGTTCTACGCCGTAAAGTTTTGCGCCGTCCGCTATATCTTGCGGCATAAAGCCGAAGAAATTGCCCGTTCCCATTGCCGGCTCTAAAATGCGGTTATTGCCTTTTACGCCGAAACGAGTAAGTGCTTTGTAGATACCGTCAATTACGGTTTTGCTTGTGTAGTGCGCGTTCAGAACGCTACCTTTTGCCGCCGCGTATTCTTCGTCATTCAGAACGTCTTTCAGTTCCTTATATTCATTTTGCCACGCTGCATTATGTTCGTCGAACGCCTGCACCAAGCCGCCCCACCCGACGTATTTTGCAAGTACTTTCTTCTCGTCGTCGGTTGCTTCTTTTTGTGAGTTAATCAACCTATTGACTAACTTTATGGCTTCAATGTTGTTTTTGAAACGTTGTTTCGCACCGCCGAGTTCGCTTTGTTCAAACCCGATTTTTGTCAGGTCGGTGTTACTTTCTTTTGTGGATTCGCCTACGTGTTCTGTCGGTGTTATTTCGCCGCTTTCTATTCGGTTTTCGAGTTCTTCCTCTTCTTTCGTCTTTGTTCCTACGATAAACGGTATCTCTTTCGCCTCGCTCGGTTTATCGGTGATGTATTTGTCATCTTCAATGCAATCGCACACCTTTTCCGTAAATTGCGTCCACGAAAGATTGACGTGCATTTGGGCATTTCCGCTTCCATCGTATTCGGTAAGCCACACGCCGTTCGCGTCGTAGCTCGCTAAATAT
>CAKQSC010000179.1 GCA_934271725.1 uncultured Clostridia bacterium | reverse complement strand
GAGGAATGATTTCCTCTCGGGCGGTGTTCGTTTATATCCTTTGTGCCTGCTACATTATTTATAAAACTGTTCGCGGTATTTGCCCGGGGCTAAACCCGTGTATTTGTGGTAAAGTCTGCTGAAATACGTTTCGTTGTCATAGCCTAATTTAAAGGCTATTTCTTTTACCGATTTGTCGCTTTCGACAAGCATTTTTGCCGCTTCCGACATCTTTTTCTGCAAAATGTACTGTTTCGGCGATATGCCGAACTGCTTTGAAAACGCGTTTGAAAAATACGTTTCGTTATAACACACAAGCGTGCTTAATTCCTCGTTCGTAATCTTGTCGTAAAGGTGCTTGTCGATATAGTTCAGCACGTTGACGAACGCTTCTTTTTGTGGCGAAAGAGTCGTATCCGTTAAAAATCTAGAAAACAAATAGTTTGCAAGGCTTCTTATGGCTACTTCGTTTGAATAGGTCGCTTTTTGCAGGTTTTCCTTGAATAAACTTACGATTTGCGAAAATACCCATTCGTCGTTTTCGTTTTGTTTTACCATAACCTGAGGTTTGAAAACGGACAGATAACTTGCCGTGGTAACGTCCAGACTGAAATGTAGCCAATAGTGCCCCATAACGTTTTTACAAACGGATTTATTTACGGAAAACGCGGGAATAAGATACAGATATCCCGGTTTTAAGTCGTACGGAACGTTGTTAAGATATATGGTTGCCGAACCGCTTTTGACGTAATATATTCTGTAATAAGGGAAATAAGTAACTCTTTTTTCCCACGAGGATTCGACCACCGTGTAGTCCGCTTCCGTAATATTAAGTTCGCTTTTTAAGAAGGGGTTAAAGTATTGCATAAAAGAAATAATCCTTAAAAAAGAGTAAAAACAACGCTCTTTAAGGCGTGTCGGGCATAAAATCCATGGCTATGCGCCGTTTTTCAAAATTATGTCATAAAGTAATGATTTTGTCAAATAAAACAGTACAAATTCTGTAAAAAGTGCAATATTCTCTTTAAAAAGTTTATTGATTGCGGTATTTAATGTTATATAATATTAGATGATAGAAATATATTATAATGTAATATTGTGTTAAAAATTAAAAAATTTCAAAGGGATATCCCTTTGTTTATGTCTCAGACATAAACAACAACCATTAAAAGAAAAAGGAGAAAAGTATGAAAAAGATATTCGGTCTTATACTTGCGGTGATGCTTTGTGTGTGCGCGTTTGCGGGTTGCGGACTCACCGGCGGAGGAGATAAACCGTCCGACGACGACGGTAAAGTCGATTTGAAAAAGTTCCCTTATTATACGGAAGTCGACGAGGCGACTTATAAGTTCGATTTAGCCGAACAGGTAACGCCGTATTATAAAGGAAACGTTATCTATAACGAAACGGTACTTTTAGAGGACGACGGAACGGCTGTAAGCGGAAAACTTCAATATACGCCCGTAAAAGTCTTGTCGGTAAGAGATTACACTTGGAAAACGGAATATTCAGCCGACAAATATACGGTTGACGGAAAAACGATTTCGATATCGAAAGACAGCGGACTTCCTTATCTTACTTCCGCAAACATTGCGGGTACCGAAGTGCCGGAGGGGTACAGACTCGTTTCTTCCATTTCAAACGTGAGTACCGACTGTGTTTTAATGGGTAGCGTTGTATATTCGGAAAGTTCCTTTTATTACGGACATCAGATAC
>CAKQSC010000178.1 GCA_934271725.1 uncultured Clostridia bacterium | reverse complement strand
GCCGTCCTGCTTCCCGTAAGCAGTTCGATATTGAAATCTTTCAGATATTTCCTTATAATATTATAGTTTTGTTCCGCAAGAACTTCCGTAGGAGCAAGCATTACCGCCTGATATCCGCTTTTAACCGCCATATACAGCCCCGTAAGCGCGACGGCAGTCTTTCCGCAACCTACGTCTCCCTCGATAAGTCTGTTCATAACCGTTGCGCCTTTGAGATCCTTATAAACGTCGTTTACGGCGGAAATCTGTCCGTCCGTGAATGAATATTCAAAGGAACTTATAAAAGAACGAACGTCATTTTCGCTAACGGAATATTTGTTTACTCTGACTTGTTCGGAATCGCCCTTGATAAGTCTGAAAGCGCAAATAAGTACGAAATATTCTTCCAACGCGATTCTTTCCTGTGCTTCTCTTGCCAAAGTCATAGTCGAAGGATTATGCACTTCGCGATAGGCGGAAGAAAGAGGTGCAAGCATATATTTTTTTTGCAATTCGTACGGTATGGCGTCTTTTATGTTTTCCGCGCGCAACGCAACGGCGATATTTTCTCTTACTATACGTTGAGTAAGACCGCCCGAAAGCGAATATTGCGGAACAATTCCTTTAAGTTTATAATTTGCGTCTATCGGCTCGAAATCAGGATTAGTAAGCGTTGCCTGACCGTATTCGTTTTTTACCCTGCCATAAAACAAATACTCTTCGTTAGTACGGAGTTTTTTCAGAACGTAAGGTTGATTAAACCATATAACCGTAAAAGGTATTCCGTTCTGCTCGCAAACTATTTTTACGTATTTAATTTTGCGGGCTGTCGATACGAAAGTTTTGGGAACGTTTATTACCCTTCCCGTCGTCAGAACGTATTGATTGTTTATACATTCGCAAAGAGACTTGACTTTCGTAAGATCGAGATAAGCGCGCGGAAAGTGTTTTACGAGATCGAGCGTATCGTAAATACCCATCGACGCGTAATCGCTTTTGCGTTTATCGCTTATGCCTTTTATAACGGTTAAATCCATATAAAAAACGGGAAACTCGTCGTTTCCCTTTTTTCTCCTTTTTTTATTCTATGGCAACGAGATAATAATAAATCGGTTGCCCGCCCTCATACGCTTCTACGTCGCAATCGGGATAAGCGTTTGAAACCTTTTCTTTCAAAGCCTCCGCTTCTTCCGCCGTTTTGTTTTCGCCGTAATATAAAGTTATCATCGAATCGTTTGCGCTTATCATTGCCGAAATCAAATCGATAACGACCTTATCGATATCGTCGCCTTTCGTAAGAATGTTTTTACTGTCAAGACCGATTACGTCGCCCTCTTTCAAATCGAACCCGTCAACGCTCGTATTTCTTACCGCGTAAGTTACTTGTCCCGACTTGACGTTATCGAGAGAATGTATCATATTCGCCTTGTTTTCCTCTAACGTCGCTTCCGGATTGAACGACATCGCAGAGGAAAATCCTTGCGGAATACTCTTTGTCGGTATAACGTGAATTTGTTTGTTTTTTACTAACGATTTCGCTTGTTCCGCAGCGAGAATTATATTCTTGTTGTTGGGGAAAACGAATACGTTCGATGCATTGATTTTCTGAACAGCGTCGGCAATATCGCTCGCACTCGGGTTCATAGATTGTCCGCCCGAAATAACCCCGTCTACGCCGAGTTCCTTAAAGATCGTCGTAAGACCTTCTCCGGCGGAAACGGCAAGCATTCCCA
>CAKQSC010000177.1 GCA_934271725.1 uncultured Clostridia bacterium | reverse complement strand
CTTTAAAAAGTGTCCGCATAGCCTTTTTGTTTTATTTTTATCGCGTTTTTATTAAAAAGGGTGAAAGATTATTCCAGAATCGCTTTTATTCTGCGTACGCCGGAAGCGCAACTTTCTTCTTTCTGTATTTTGAAATGCCCTAAATCTTTGGTGTTTTCCGCGTGAGGACCTCCGCAAATCTGATTGTCGACGCCCTCTATAACGTAAACGGAAACTATCTGATCGTCGCTGTCCGAGTGGAATACGCCGTACGCACCGCTCGCAATCGCTTCTTTATAAGGAAGTTCTTTTCTTACCACGGGTATCGCTTTTTTAATAACGTCGTTTACGAAATCTTCAAGCGTTTTAAGTTCCTCGTCCGTCATTTTATGGTCGAGGTTAAAGTCGAAACGCATACGCTCTTCGTTTATGTTGGAACCTTTCTGCACGGTGGAGTCGCCGAACATTTTTCTGAGCCCTGCAAGCATAATATGCGTTGCGGTATGGTATTTGGTGGTTATTTCGCTTCTTTCGGTAAGACCGCCTTTTGCGGAAGTCGCCTGCGCTTTGCTTATTTCCTGATGAGCCTTAAACGCTTCGTTGAATCCGTTTTCGTCAACCGTAAATCCTTTTTCTTTCGCAAGTTCGGTAGTGAGTTCGAGGGGGAACCCGTAAGTGTCGTAAAGTCTGAAAGCCTGTTTGCCGTTGATAGCCGTTTCGGGTACGTAATCGGGGTTGGATTTTGCCATAAACTCGTTTTTGCGGGCAATGCCCGTAACGCACTTTTCAAACTCTTTAAGTCCCGCCGAAAGCGCGGATTCGAACTTGTGTATTTCTTTGGTTATTTCGTCTAAAATATAATTTTCTTTTTCGATAAGGTTGGGGTACGCTTTACGATAAACTTTTTCTATGAAAATCTTTGCCACTTCACGCATAGCGGTCGAAGCGTCCGTTTCAAGCGTTTTGCAATATCTTACCGCTCTTCTTAAAAGCCTTCTTAAAATGTATCCCGCGCCCGTGTTGGAGGGGAGAATACCATTGACGTCGCCTATAAGCATAACGGAAGTTCTCGTGTGGTCGGCAACTATTCTCATCGCCTTTCTCGCGGTTTCGTCGCCGTCGTAAGACTTGCCCGAAAGTTCTTCGAGTTTACGTATCGCGTCAATAAAAAGGTCTGTTTTATATCCGTCGTCCAGTCCGTTTAAAAATACCAGAAGTCTGTCAAGTCCGAAACCCGTGTCTACGTTTTTCTTTTCGAGTTCTTCGTATTTTCCGCCCGGCGCTTTTTTATATTGCATATAAACGTCGTTGCCTATTTCGACGTAACGTTTGCTCGTTAAAAAGTCGCTCGAATCTTTGCCGTCCTCTCTCGGGTAAAACCATTCGTTGTCGGGACCGCAGGGGGTGCCTACCGTGCCTTCGAGTTCCCACCAGTTGTCTTCTTTGGGAAGATAGAAAATATTTTCGGGTTTTATTCCGAGACCTTTTAAAAGTTCCGCCGTTTCGTCGTCGCGTTTAACGCTTTCGTTACCCTCGAACACGGTGGAACATATTTTGTCTTTGTCGAATCCGAACACTTCGGTTAAAAGTTCAAACGTCCAGGCTGTTTTTTCCTTTTTGAAATAATCGCCGAGAGACCAGTTTCCCATCATTTCAAAGAACGTGAAGTGAGTCGCGTCGCCTACGGAATCGATGTCTACCGTTCTCACGCAACCCTGAACGTTGCAAAGTCTTTTCTTTCCCGACGGGTGGGGCT
>CAKQSC010000176.1 GCA_934271725.1 uncultured Clostridia bacterium | reverse complement strand
ATCGAAACCGCTTCCTAAAATATTTTTACCGAGCAAGCCGTATTCTCTCGCCTGATTTATCGCGATTTGCAAACGTTCTACCGCAACGGGGTATTCCGCTCTTATATAAACGTAGCCCTGATGCGCGCCTATCGTGTGTCCCGCGATAGCCATCGCTTCGATAACCGAATGAGGATCGCCTTCCATTATGGATCTGTCCATAAACGCGCCGGGATCTCCTTCGTCCGCATTACAAGCAACGTACTTTTCGTCGCCGACAGCCATTTTCGTAAACATCCATTTTCTGCCCGTCGGGAAGCCGGCACCGCCTCTTCCTCTCAAACCGGAGTCGAGTATGGTCTGTATAACTTCGTCCGGCGTCATTTCAAACAAAACTTTGTTTAACGCTTTATATCCGTTAAACGCTATGTATTCGTCTATGTTTTCGGGATCTATTCTTCCGCAATTGTGAAGAGCGATACGAAGTTGCTTTTTGTAAAAGCCCGTTTCGCCGAGAGGTTTAACCGTTCCGTCTTCGTTTACCGTTTCCTTATAAAGATATTTGGTAACGATTTCGCCGTTTTTAAGATGGCTGTCGACTATTTCGTCAACGTATTCCGTTTTAACCTGACTGTAAAACGCCCCTTCGGGATAAATTATAACTACCGGTCCCAAAGCGCAAAGTCCGAAACAACCCGTCATAATGACGTTTGCGTCCAACTTTTCTTCCGTTATCTTTTTGGAAAATTCGTCGTAAATATCTTTTGAATGTCCGGAAGTACAGCCCGTACCTCCGCAAACGAGAACGGTATGATGCTTTACGCCCTCTTTAACTTCTCTTACGCCCATTGTAGCAAGGGTTTTTACTTGTATTTCGTTAAGTGTTTTTAAATCCATAATTCACCTCAATCCTTGTACATAGCGAGTATATCTTTTACGGAATCTACGGTAACTTTACCGTAAACTTCGCCGTTAACGGTCAAAACGGGCGCAAGTCCGCAACAACCTATGCAACGCGTAGCGTCGAGCGAATATTTGCCGTCGGGAGTTATTTCCCCGCCCGAGATACCGAGTATTTCCTGCAATTTGTTGTACACGTCCCCCGAACCTTTAACGTAACAAGCCGTTCCGAGGCATATACCTATCTGATATTTTCCTTTCGGCGTAAGCGTAAATTGCGAATAGAAAGTCGCAACCCCGTAAACTTCCGCAAGGGGAACGCCGAGTCCTTCCGCAACCATGGTCTGAACTTCGACGGGAAGATAGCCGTAAATATCTTGTGCTTTCTGCAAAGCCGGCATCAACGCACCTTTGGTTCCCTTTAAACTCAAAAGTACTTCGTCGAGTTTGGCTTTCTGTTCTTTCGTGCCGTTAAAAGGCACAGCGCATTTTTTTGCCATATCGTCCTCCGTAGACAGTTTTAATTTTTCAACTTTTCCATTGTAACATATTTATCCTTTTTTTTCAATAGAAATCGTAAAAAAAACCGCCTTTTTTCTTTATTTTCGGGCGGTTTTTTCGTCTTTTCGTCAAATTGTCTCAAAAATTACTTTTCTTCTTTTTTCATCATCGTTTCGAGTTCTTCCATAAACGTGGAGATGTCTTTGAAAGAACGGTATACGGACGCAAATCTGACGTATGCGACCTCGTCGATTTTTTTAAGCCCCTCCATAACCATTTCTCCTATTTCCTTGCTGGTTATTTCCTGATCCAAAGAATTATAAATCTGTTTGGTTATATCGTCGGCGAGGTTATCTATTTTCTGCATCGATAC
>CAKQSC010000175.1 GCA_934271725.1 uncultured Clostridia bacterium | reverse complement strand
ATACGGTGAGGGTTATATATGCAAGAAATATTCTATGAAGAAACGATAAACGACCATAACAGTGAAAAATCGAGACGCAAATATCTGACTTTTAAAATAATAGGTATTATTTTTTACGTTTTTGCGGGACTGCTTATCGCATTCGGTATGTTTTCGTGTACGTTCACTCCCGTCGATAAAGACGCGTCGCTTAAAAACTCTATTCTCGGGCTCGTGCTTTTCTTTCTTGTCCCGGCAATTCTGTTTTTCATAGGCGGTTTTTATTGTCAGAGAATCAAATATCGTTTTATGCTTTCTTACGATTATACTTTCGTAACCGGTTCGGTGAGAATTGCAAAAGTCTTGAACGGCGTAAAAAGAAAACCCTTAATCAAGTTTGACTATACGAATATCGTTCAGATCGGAAGGGTGGGTAGCGAAACTTACGAAAAATACGCAGGACAAAAAGAATATAAAAAAATCTTCGCAACACCGAATAACGAAACGAACGAAGAAGAAAGAAAAGATTTTTATTATCTGGCGGTTTCGGTGGACGGAGAAAAGAAACTCGTTATAATAGAATGTACCGAACTGTTTTTGGTAAATATTTTAAAGTTTGCCAACAAATCCGTGCTTGAAAAAGATTTTGTTACGGCAAAAAAGAAAAAAGAACAATTATGATATATTTAGACAATGCGGCAACGACGAAACCGTCCGCTTATGCACTTGAAAAAGCGCGAAAATACAACGAAGAATATTTTTTCAATCCGTCGGCATTATATCACGGCGGAATAAACGTAAAAAACGAATTGAAGCAGTCGAGAGATAAAATATTAAACTTTTTATCTACTACGAAACACGAAGTCGTGTTCTGTTCTTGCGGAACGGAAGCGGATAATACCGCCTTGTTCGGCTTTATCAAACGCGGAACGCTTATTACCACCGAAGGGGAACACTCGGCAGTCTTTAAATCGGCAAACGAACTGAAAGCAAGGGGGCATAACGTAATATTTTGCAAACTTCTTGCCGACGGAAGCGTTGACGAAAACGACTTATATGAAAAAGTAGAAAAAAACAAGCCGAGTATAGTTTCGGTAGTTCACGTAAATAACGAAACGGGCGCGATAAACGACATTACTAAAATATCAAGAAAAATCAAACAATTATCGCCTAAAACCGTTTTTCACAGCGACGGCGTTCAGGCTTTCGGGAAAATAAAGTTTGCGCTTAATAAAGAAGTAGACCTTTATTCGGTAAGCGCGCATAAAATAGGCGGACTTAAAGGCGTTGGCGCGCTCATAAAAGAAAAAAATCTGACTTTACCGCCGTTTATTTTCGGCGGTGGTCAGGAAAACGGACTCAGAAGCGGTACGGAAAACGTTTTCGGTATAAAAACGTTTGAATACGCGCTCGAAGAACGCGCGACTGATTTCGTCGAGAAATATAAACACGTTGCCGAATTGAAAGAAAGAGCCTTTAATCTTTTAAATAAAGACGATTTTATTAAAATATCGGGTGAAAACTCGTCGCCGTATATTCTTACCGTTTCGGCAAAAGGTATCAGGGGCGAAGTCGTTATGCACGAACTCGAAAAGTACGATATTATCGTAGGAAACGGTTCGGCGTGTTCTTCAAAAAACAGATATTCCAGAATCGTTTCCGCATGCGGATACGGTAACGACGTTTTGGACGGACTTATAAGAATCAGTTTTTCGCCCGATAATACTATGGAAGAAGTGGAGTATACTGCCGAAAAACTTAACGAAACGATAAATAAACTCAAAAAAATAATGTTATAAGGATAAATATGGAAACCGCTATCATAATACGCTACGGCGA
>CAKQSC010000174.1 GCA_934271725.1 uncultured Clostridia bacterium | reverse complement strand
TCGTAAAAACTTCCGTCCTCATAAAAATATTTTTGCAAAAACCGTGGAAGTTCTATTTTTTTGTCGTCTAATTCTACCAAAGTCAAAAATACGAACGCAATAAGATTATTTTGATTTTCGGGAAGAATAATTTCCTTGTGAGCGTCGTCGCCGAAATACGTAGCCGTAGTATAAACGTTTTTAGCGTTTGTAAAATCAAAATCTTTAAGACACAATTGAAGTAGCGCGCATATCTGCGGGCAAGACGCTATCGTCTGCAAAAAGGAAGATATTTTCTTGTCTGCCAAAATGTATTTGCTCGACAAAAAATCGTCGGCAGATAACGTAAAGTTTTGTAATTCCGCTTGTATACTCTGATTTGCCATTGTCAAACTCCGATATATTTAGTTTATTATATCATAATTTATAAAAAAATAATAGTTTTTCGCGAAAAAAACGTTATAAATCTTTACATAATTCAAAAATGCGGTTATAATGTTAGTACAAAACAAAAGGAAAGAAAAATGCAACCCAGAACGGATAGCGCGATTAACAAGTTAATATTGCTTTTTGTATTCGACAAAATGGAAGTCGCTTTGTCCGAGAATACTATTTTAGATATTTGCTGTTCCTCTAATAACTGGATAGCGTATATGGACTGTCAGCCCCTGCTTGCGGATCTGATAGAATGTAGTTTCATTTATGCGGTGAACGACAACAGTTACGAAGACAAAATGTACGCAATCACCCCCGACGGCAGAGTTTGCCTCGGTAGTTTTTTCAATAAAATCCCTGCAAGTATAAGAGAAGCGATTTCTTCTTTCGTTAAAACAAACCGCGCGAAATATAAACGCAAACAAGAATGTATTGCCGACTATTATATGAACAAAGACGGAACTTACACGGTTTATCTTAAAATAATAGAACCGGCGCAACCCGTTCTCGAATTAAAAGTTGTCGTGCCAAACCGTCAGACGGCAAAAGACATTTACAAAAAATGGGAAGAAAAATCGACGAATATTTATTCCCTTATATACGAAAATCTTGTAGATTAAAAGCGTGTCGCTTTCGTGCGACACGCTTTAATTTTATAATTTATTGCAAAAATCTTCCAGATAATCCCCCTCGAACAACTCTATAAGTCCGCCGTCGCATATTTTGGCAAGTTCGGGATTTATAGGTATTTCGGCATAATTAGCAATACCGTATTTGTCGGCGATTTCCTTAATATTTTTATTGCCGAAAATATTGTATCTCTTATGACAATCGGGGCAAGTAAAATACGCCATATTCTCGATTATACCGAGTATAGGTATATTCATAAGTTTTGCCATATTCACCGCTTTTTCGACAATCATCGAAACCAATTCCTGCGGGGAAGTGAGAATTATGATTCCGTCAAGTTTTATCGACTGAAAAATGGTAAGAGTTACGTCCCCCGTTCCGGGTGGCATATCTACAAACATATAATCCACGTCGTTCCACACAACGTCGGTCCAGAATTGCTTTACAGCCCCCGCAATGACGGGACCTCTCCAAACGACGGGATCGGTATCGTTTTCCAAAAGAAGGTTCATAGACATTACTTCTATGCCCGTTTTCGTAATTACGGGGTATATACCCAACTGATCCGCGGTTGCTTTTTCGGTAAGACCGAACATTTTCGGAACGGAAGGCCCCGTAATATCCGCATCTAATATAGCGGTAGCATATCCGCGTCTTTGCATTGTCGTGGCAAGTAATCCCGTTGCCAAAGATTTGCCTACGCCACCTTTTCCGCTTACTATTCCTATAACTTTTTTAATTTTCGACAATTCATGAGGGTTCTCGAATGCAGGCGCGCTGTTTTTAGATTCGCACCCCGAAGAACAATTTG
>CAKQSC010000173.1 GCA_934271725.1 uncultured Clostridia bacterium | reverse complement strand
ACCTACGACCTTGACGTTTTGAGATTGATAGATATATTCAAAGGGTTGGGATTATACGTAGGTAGCGTGGTTCTGACCATGTTCGCTTCTCAACCGGCGGCCATAAACTTTGCCGAAAGACTTAAAAAAGTAGGTATACCCGTTTATCATCATTACGCGATAGAGGGGTATCCTTCAAACATAAACAAAATCGTATCCGACGAAGGGTACGGCAAAAACGAGTACATACAAACTTCGAGATCTCTCGTCGTGGTTACCGCTCCGGGACCGGGAAGCGGTAAAATGGCAACGTGTTTATCTCAACTTTACCACGAAAACAAACGCGGAATAAAGGCGGGATATGCCAAGTTTGAAACTTTCCCCGTGTGGAACTTGCCTCTTAAACACCCCGTCAACCTTGCTTACGAATCGGCTACGGCGGATTTGAACGATATAAATATGATAGACTCGTTCCATCTGGAAGCGTACGGCGAAATGACGGTAAATTACAACAGAGACATAGAGATATTCCCCGTTCTTAACGCGATGCTTACCAAAATAATGGGGATTTCGCCTTATAAATCGCCTACGGATATGGGGGTTAATATGGCGGGATATTGCATTTGCGACGACGAAGTTTGCAGACAGGCTTCCCGTCAGGAAATGATAAGAAGATATCTCGACGCCGCAGTAGAAGTGAAAAAAGGCGAATTGCCTCTTTCCGTTTTGTCAAAACACGACATACTTCTTCACGACGCGGACATAACGTTAAGCGAAAGACCGGTTATACAAAAATCGATTGACAAAGCGACTATGACGGGTGAACCCGCGGTTGCGATAGAACTTAACGACGGAAGAATAATTACGGGTAAAACGAGTATTTTGTTAGGTGCTAGCGCGGCAGCCGTGCTTAACGCTCTTAAAGTTCTTGCGGGACTCGACGACGACGAAAAGATAATCGCTCCCGAAATTATAAAACCCATAGAAGATTTGAAGATAAACAATCTCGGTAGTCATAACCCGAGACTTCATATAGAAGAAGTGCTTATCGCTCTTTCCGTAAGTTCGGTTACGAATCCGCATGCAAAAATGGCTTTGGATAAGTTAGGCGAACTCAAAAACGCGCAGGCTCATTCAACCGTAATTCTTTCAAGCGTAGACAGAGTTACGTTTAAAAAGTTGGGAATGAACGTAACGAGCGAAGCGGTTTATCAGGTTAAAAAATTATATCACGGCGGACATTGATATGAAAAGAATAGCGTCTTTTGAAAAAGTTACTTTTAAGCAGTTTGCGTCCGCGTTTGAAGGCGTTGACGAAAAAATCGTGCAAACCGTTTACGACGATATAGTTTTGCCGATGCGGGCAACCGCAGGTAGCGCGGGTTACGATTTTTTCGCGCCGTTCGATATAACTCTTAAAAGAAACGAAACGGTAAAAATACCAACGGGCATAAGAGTAAAAATCGAAAACGGTTGGTTTTTGTCCGTTTATCCGAGGTCGGGTTTGGGGTTTAAATATCGTTTGCAACTCGACAATACCGTCGGAATAATAGATTCAGACTATTACAATTCGGATAACGAAGGACACATTTTTGTCAAAATTACAAATAATTCGCTTACCGATAAAACTCTTTCCGTAAAAAAGGGAGAAGGGTTTTGTCAAGGGATTTTTACCGAGTTCGGAATAACTTACGACGACAATGCCGAAGCGATACGCAACGGCGGATTCGGCAGTACCACTAAAAAATAATCGGAAACGGAACGGTTCGTAAAACGTAAAATACGAACCGTTCTTTTTATAACCGTCGGTTATACCGTAGTTTTTTTACGGAAAAAGGCCGAGAATGGATTTTATTTTGATTTTTACCTGTAAAAAGCG
>CAKQSC010000172.1 GCA_934271725.1 uncultured Clostridia bacterium | reverse complement strand
GGTTTCTACGTTTAAACCGTCAATGTCGTTTTCACGATATTTGTCCATAAATACCGTGTTAAGATATTCGTTCGCCTCGACAAGCAAATCGTTAATATTTTCGTAGTGGAGGTAAAACGTTGAACGGTTTACCCCCGCCTTTTTGCAAATCTCCTTAACGGTTATATATTCAAAATCCTTTTTTTCAAGCAAATATAACAGTGCTTCGTCCATTAAATGCGCGGTATTAAAATATTTGCTTTGCGATTTATTCATATCTGCTCCCGTAAAATAATAGTTATTCTTCTTCCGATATTTGCTTTGCAAGTTCCATTATGTCCGAAGCGTATTTCTTTTTGCCTTTTTCACGCAATTTTTTGTAGATAGGATAGTTTATGCCCATCAATGCGATACCGGCAATGCCGATTATTACGCCTAAAACCATCATTAAAGTAGAACCGTTTCCTATGACTTTCATACAAAGACACATAGCCGTTCCGAAAATCAACGCCGATATAATACCGAACGTATAAGTAAAAATCTCTGCCGGTAATTTTGCTTTATTGTCGAGTTTTCTTAAAGCAGTAATTTTAGACGCCTCTTTCGGAGCGTATTCGCTTGCGATTCTTTCCGCATAAATTTTGTCAGTGTTCATATTTTTTATCTCCTTTTGTTTTGATAAGTCGATTATAGCCCTTATTTAACAAAAAGTGAACGACACAAAACCGCATAAACGTCTATTTTTAATTTTTTTCGCAAAAAATATCTTCCGCCGGAACCGACGGGAGATATTACACTTATTTATTATTTACAAAGCATAGAAATTATCAAGTCCGCATTTTCGGTAGGATTTTCAACGGGAAGTCCCGCAATAAGTCTTGCCTCTGCATAAATAACTTCCGTTAAGTTTTTCAAAGCATCCTTATCGGTAGCGTACAGTTCCTTGATTTTACCGTAAACAGCGTGATTACTATTTATTTCAAGAACTTTTTCAGCCGTAACGTTTCCGCCGTTTGGCATATGATTTAACGTTTTTTCCATATCTATCGATATTTCGCCCTGACTAGTAAGGCAAACGGCGTGATCTTTAAGATTTTTCGTAAACTTTACGTTTGCGACTTTATTTTCAAGCGTCTGTTTAAGATATTCAAGAACTTCCTTATCTTCGTCGCTTACCGTTTCTTCCTCGGCAATTCCCGTATCGTCGTTGGTTACGGAACAGAACTTCTTTTCGCCGTATTCGCCCAAAACCTTTATGGCAAACTCGTCTACGTCGTCCGTAAAGCACAAAACGTCATAGCCGTTATCTATAACTTTGTCAGTTTGAGGCAACGCCTTGACCGCGTCGACGGTCTTACCGTTTGCATAATAAATAAACTTCTGATCCTCTTTCATACCCTTAACGTATTCGTCGAGAGTAATCATTTTATCTTCTTTTACGGAACGGAATATCAACAAATCTTTGAGCGTATCCTTGTGAATACCCCAGTCGCTGTAAACGCCGTACTTTAACTGCAAGCCGAACTCTTTAAAGAACTTTTCGTAAGTTTCTCTGTCCGTGTTAAGCATATCCGTAAGTTCGTTTTTGATTTTCTTTTCGATACCCGTCGCTATCAACTTTAATTCTCTGTTCTGCTGAACCGTTTCTCTCGAAACGTTAAGCGTAAGTTCGGTATCGACAAGCCCTTTTACAAAACTGAAATAGTCGGGAAGAAGTTCTTTGCATTTATCCGTTATAAGAACGCCGTCCGTATAAAGTTTAAGCCCCTTTTCAAAGTTTTTGGTATAATAATCGTAAGACGCCTTAGAGGGAATAAACAACAACGCTTTATAGTTTGCCATACCCTCTACGGACACGTGTATAGCCTTTAACGGATCCGTAAAATCGTAGAAATTATCTTTATAGAACTTATTATATTCTTCCGTAGTTATTTCGTTTTTATTTTTCTTCCACAGGGGAACCATGGTATTAAGCGTTTCGTATTCTTCAACGC
>CAKQSC010000171.1 GCA_934271725.1 uncultured Clostridia bacterium | reverse complement strand
GCGTTCACGTTTAATTTTTCGTTTACCGTAACGCATAGGCAATATATAATAAAAACGCTTCCGAGAATAAATAAAACCGTAAATATTATAAGTAAAACGTTTAACAATTTTTTCATAAAAATAGTATGATTTTTTGCTTATTTTTTATACTTAAAAACCACAACGAGAGAGAATATGGACAAGTTTTACAAAATTATAACGTACGGTTGTCAGATGAACGTACACGAATCGGAAAAAATCGCTTTCGTTTTAGAAAGCAAAGGCTATAAATCCTGCGAAAGAGAAGAAAACGCGGATATAATAGTTTTTAACACGTGCGCGATAAGAGAAAATGCGGAAGAACACGCTTTCGGCAACATAGGCGCGCTTAAACAGATTAAACGTAAAAAACCTCAACTCATTACTGCGGTTTTCGGCTGTATGACTCAACAAAGCGGTGTTGCCGAAAAACTACACAAAACGTTTCCGTGGGTAGATATTATTTTCGGAACGTATAATATCGACGAATTTGAAAGTCTGCTCGATAAAAAACTCGAAGGAGCAAAATCCGTCGTCGAAGTTTTGAATTGCGAAAAGGGCGTAAACGAAAATATGCAATCTTACCGAATGAGTTACCCTAACGGTTGGGTAAATATTATGGAGGGTTGCGATAATTTCTGCACGTATTGCATAGTTCCTTACGTAAAGGGACGGGAAAGAAGTCGCTCGACGGAAAATATACGTAAAGAAGTAGAAGATTTGGTGAACCTGGGATATAAAGAAATTACTCTTTTAGGACAGAACGTAAACTCTTACGGTAAAGATTTAAAAGAGAAAATCACGTTTCCGCAACTTTTAAAAAATCTTTGCGAAATAAAAGGAAAGTTCAGGTTACGTTTTATGACGAATCACCCGAAAGATTTCGGCAGAGATTTGGTAGACGTGATGAAAAACGAAGAGAAAATCTGCAAGTGCATACATCTTCCCGTTCAATCGGGTTCAAACGAAGTTCTGCGACTTATGAACAGAAAATATACGAGAGAGGATTACCTTGAAAAGTTGGCTTATTTAAAAAGCGAGTTGCCCGATTGCGCGGTTACTACGGATATTATGGTAGGATTTCCAAAAGAAACGGACAAAGATTTTTCCGATACGCTCGATTTGGTAAAACAAGCAAGGTTCGCAAATGCGTTTACTTTCGTATATTCGAGAAGAAAAGGCACGATTGCGGACAAAATGGACGGACAAATCGACGACGAAACGAAAAAACGCCGTATAACCGCTCTGATAGACGAGGTTAGCGAAATCGCGCGGGATTTATGTAAAGATTACGTAGGCAAAAAAGTGGAAATACTGTGCGAGGGCTACGACGAAAAGAAAAATAAATATCTCGGGCGGGACGAATACGGCAGAATGGCTTATTTTTCGTCCGACAAAGATTTAACGGGCGAATTCGTAAACTTAATTATAAACAAAGTTGGAGGGATTTCACTTTACGGTGAAATAGTTGATTGATGGCAAGATCAGAAATGATGCAAAAATATCTCGCTTTAAAGGCAGATTATCAGGATTGCCTTGTTTTTTACAGACTCGGCGATTTTTACGAACTCTTTTTCGACGATGCGGTAAAGGCTTCCGAATTGCTCGATTTGACGCTTACCGGCAAAGATTGCGGAGACGGAGAACGCGCGCCGATGTGCGGTATTCCTTATCACGCGCTTGACGGATATCTTGCAAAACTCGTAAATCTCGGACAAAAAATTGCAATTTGCGAACAAATAGGAGATCCCGTAAAAGGGCAGGTTATGCAAAGAGAAGTGGTGAGAATAGTTACCGCAGGTACGCTTACAGAATCTCATCTCATAGACGAAAAAGTCAACAATTTCCTTGCGTCCGTATATATCGACGAAAAAGGTAGCGCGGTTGCGTGGACAGACATTACCACGGGAGAGTTTTTTGCGCAGAAGTTCGACAAATCAAACGCTTTGGAGCAGTTGTCGAACAAACTTGTCATGCTTAA
>CAKQSC010000170.1 GCA_934271725.1 uncultured Clostridia bacterium | reverse complement strand
TCTATCGATACGGAAGGCGCGGAACCGATTGAGGGTGTTTCCAACTATAATAACGTACATATTCCTCAAAACAGATATAAAGACGACGAGGTATATTCAAACGGTCCTACCAACAACAGTTTCGGCGATTACGATAAACCGCTTGAAGATCAATGGATGTATCATGCGACTTCCGCAACGATACTTGCATGCTCTCTTATTTCTTCTTTCGATTGCGTAGATAAGCAAAAAATAGGCATTACGGGCATTTCCTGGGGTGGAATGATTGCGAATATCGTAATAGGCTACGACGACAGGTTTTCGTTTGCAATGCCCGTTTACGGCGCGCTGTCGCTTACCGAATCAAATTCCGGTTTCAAAACGATTTACGTCAACGGTGCGAATAGCGACGTTTCCGCGAAACGGTGGGATACGTTAAAACCGCTTGAACAAACGAATTGCAGAGTATTTGAAGTAAACGGTATACAAGATCCCGCGTTTTCTTTCGACGCGTCAAGCAGATGCGCGCAAGCATCGAACGGTTTCTGTTTGTTCAAAAAGAAGTTTACGCACGGACAGGAATACGGCGCGTATGAACAAAACTTACCGTTTTTTGCAAAATATTTTTGCGGTATGGAAAGCGAATACGTCGAAGTCGTAAATCATCCTACGTTTAAAGAACCCAAACTTTCTTTAAGAAAATACGGCGACGTAACTATCGACGAAATCAAGATTTATTATACGACGAAAGACGTTCCAGACAAAACCGCGGTTTGGAGAGCGAGAAAAGTTTCGGTAGTAAACGGAGTTTACGATTATAATCTTAATATTCCTACGGAAGCGAAATATTTTTACGTGTCCGTATGTTATAATAACAATCTTGAAGTTTCTACTTATCTGCAAAAAAACGTTTGAGGTGAAAAATGAAAAAATTATTAAAAAAATTATCGTCCGCACTTCTTATTCTGACCGTTTTTGCATTTTGCGGTTGCGGAAATCCTACTCAAAATAAGGACGACGATACGGGTAATAAGGGTATGCTTACTGTCGAAGAAATTATGGAAACTTATTCTAAATCGAAACTCAAATGCGATTCCTATTCTTTGTCAAAATACACGACGCCTTACTGGGATTCTCAAATAATTTATAACGAAACCGTTTGTTTTTATAACGACGGCGAGAAAATCGCGGACAAAAAACTTATGTATAAGCCCGCAAAGATACTCGAAGTCAGAAACTATTATCTCGATATTTTATATACGGAGGGTGTAGATTATCAAATGACGGAAGAAGGTATTGCAATTCTTCCCGGTTCGTCTATACCTTATACCGATTTCGATTATTTTTATCTTGACGAACCGCTTGATAAAAACGCGGGATTCAGGTCGATACGCTATCCCGATAAATACGTTGCGTACAACGAATTTACGAGGTTTACGGATAAACAAGTGGCTGTAACGTATATCAGAACGGAAGAATACAACGGACCGGAAATGAAATATTCGGAAAAACTTGACAAATTCGTAGATAAATTAAACAAGAAACAGGACGTAACGTTACTTTTTTACGGCGACAGTATAATGGAAGGTTGCAATGCTAGCGGTTACAGAAAATACAAACCGAATATGCCGAAATTTTCCGATTTGGTTGCTAAAAAACTCGCGTCTCATTATTCGTATAACGGCGACGACAATAAAATTACTACTTATAACACGGCTGTCGGCGGTTGGTTGAGTTCTACGGGCGTCGAGCAATGGAATACGAAAAACAAAAACATCGTTCCCGATTTATTTGTTTTAAACTTCGGTTGTAACGACGGAACGTTCAGCGCATCGCCCGATTCGGTGGTTGCTAATTTGAGAAATATGTGCGAAAAGGTTAAAAAGGTTAATCCCGATTGCGCTATAATAATCATTTCACCCATTATTCCTAATACGGACGCAAAAACAAGCGATAGCGAAAGCGTTGTCAGAAACTTTGCGAACAATCAGGGCGAATACGAATCGTATTTCTGTGATTTGGCAGACGAATACGACGATGCGGT
>CAKQSC010000169.1 GCA_934271725.1 uncultured Clostridia bacterium | reverse complement strand
CGTTAAAAGTCTTTTTCTTTAAAACCGTCGTTTTTTACAACGGAACGTTTTTAAGTTTGTTATTTCGTTTCTTCCGCGGTTATTTCTATCGTAACCGTATATTTACTGCCCGCGATACCCGAAAGAGTATCGTCCGAATCCGTTCCCCCGTCGAAAAGCCATTCCCATTCGACGTAAAAAGATCTCGAACCCTTTTTGCCTATCGCAACGCTTTCTATCGCAAACCCTTTTTCCGTTTCTTTCCGTCCGAGCGTTTGCCCCTCGGACGAAACCGAATATCTTATCGGCGGTAAAAACTCGCTGTTTTCGTAATTCGGTATGAACTCTATTTTGCATTTCAATTCGACGTCGAAAGGATTGTTCACCATAAAAATGTATCTTCCCTTATCGCCCGGTTTTATCGATTCGTTGCCGAATATGTTAATTTTTCCTTCCGCGTTCCATTCTCCGTCCGTATCGACCACGGTGATTTCGCCCGTCAAAGGCTCCTTTTTGGTTTTCGTTACGGTCGCAAGCGCAACGACGGAAACTATAAGCAACGCAAGAAGTATCGCTATCAGAATATAGGAATAATCTGTTTTGATTTTTCCAACGACGTTGCCGTCTTTATGAATGTATTTCCCCCGCCTTACAAAGCCGTTAACAGCCTTGCCTTCTTCGGTTTTAACTTTTTTACAATCCGCAAGCTCGTTGTAGTTTAAATCGTAAAGTTTGTCTTTATACCAAAAACAAGACAACGAGCCGTCGTTATCGACGACCTTTTTTACCCCGAAAAGAGGTCTTTTATTACCTTTTACGGTGTTTTTAGTTTGTTTTTCTTTGTTTTTCATATACGACTCCGAACGGTTTTTACCGTCCCTTTACCATTTACTTTTTTTCGTCTGACGATTGCTTTTTAGGGGGACTTCCGCCGAAACGCAAGTCCCCCGTAAGGAGAAATCTCTTAAAAGCACATTCTTTTGTTTAAAAAGACGTTATGCTTTTTGGAGTTGAGTAATAGAAATTTCAAGAGTGAACGCAACCGTGGTCTTCGTGCCGTCCGCAACTACCGAGTAAACGCCGTTGGTCGTGTTTGCGGTATTGTTTGCATACATACCGAGAAGAGTATCGAGAGCGTCGTTCTCATCGTTTTCAGAGAAAGTCCAAGCCCAGGAAAGAGTATATACTTCGTCGACAGCCGCTGCGTTCGGGCTATATTCTTCCGTCTTGTTTAAAGCCTTTGCGATTTCCGTAAGAGTAGTGTTTTCTTTAACAGCCGTTTCGCCTTTTTTAAGAGTCCATTTAACGGGGTTGTACGTTTTGTTTCCCTCAACGCCGGTTTGGGTGTAAGCAAGCGTAACGTCGCTCGTTGCAGTTAATTTGATTTCGATTTGAGCAAGAACTTCCGCAGTTCCTTTAACGCTGAAAGTCATAGAACCCGTCGTTCCCGGAGCAACCAAATTGTTGTCGGTGCTTGCGCTTACGTCAATACCATCGGTTCCAGCCTTTACGATTACGCCTTTGCTATATTGTTTGCCGAAAAGTTCGCTTGCGTTCGCATCTACCGTGAAGCCCCATTTCGCTACGGTTGCGTTGCCTGCTCCGCTCTTTTTCGTAACGTATTTAGACAAGGTGTATCCGCCGAAGCCGATTACCGCTACGAGTAAGAGCAAAAGCCCTACGATCACTATGGATCTTGTGTTACGTTTCTTTTGTGTGTTTCTTGTTTCTCTCATTTTGAGAACCTCCATAAAAATTTTCTTTTTTACAATCAGACGTTTTTCCCCGAAAAAACAAAAAAGGTTGCAATGTTAGCGTACTCTTTTACAAATATGCGCTAAAAATTGCAACCGGGCGCACTTTAACTCTAAAAAAACAAAAAACCGATTGCAAAAAATACCTTAAAGGTAAAAATTGCAACCGGGCGTACTTTTTTATTATAAAGTTCCTTGGCTTTGCGTCACCGCCTCACGACGGGTTTGCCGATATTTTGTTTTAACAGACAGACCTCGCGCCTGTTGGTAAACCTATTATATTGCTATAAAAGTCTTATG
>CAKQSC010000168.1 GCA_934271725.1 uncultured Clostridia bacterium | reverse complement strand
ATAAATACCGCAATGGAAAACATTGAAAAAATTACTCTTTGATTATTCCCACCATTTATCGGGTAAATCGTAATCAGGCGTTTTTACTTTGCCTATTTCATATTTTTTGCCCGTAATTTCATTGCCGTTATATTCGTAGTAGGGGACGGCGTAATATTCGTATATGGTATTCGGCGATATTTTGTCGTCCGTAACGTATTCGGTTTTACCTTGCTTTAAACTGTCGTAAATACATTCCGATTTTTTATCATAAACCTTAAAAAGTCGGAAATCACAGTTTTTTGTCAGACATAATTCAATTTGAATTTCTTTTGATAATACTGATAATTTTGCACTTGACACCGTTGGCGTCAAAACGTCCGTAACGGTTTTTGTCGGAACGTGGTTTGCCTTAAAATAGCCGAATATTTTTTCCGATTTTTCGTCGCCCGATATAACGAGTTCGTTAAAATTGTCGTAAATATATTTGTCGATTGCAATTTTCTTTACGCTTTCGGGAGCGACGAAGTTCTTCGGAAAATCCGTTTTATATACGTCTGCAAGAACGCTTCTTGCGATAAACGTTGGATACGTTCCGCCGGTAACGGAGTTAGGCAACGCGTCATTTTTTGCGAATAATCTTATTCCGATAATATAATCGCTTGTAAAAGCAATGCAAACTGCGTCGTCGTTGCCGTTTTTATCGCCGACCGTTCCCGTTTTCGCGCCAACGTCGAAATCGAGGTAATTCAGTTTCTTTGCCGTTCCGCTTTTTGCGTTTTCTTTAAGCATGTCACATACTAAAAACGCGGTGTCTTTTCCGAAAACTTTTTCGGGCTTCCCGTTATATTTATAAACGGTATTTCCGTCGGCGTTTTTGATTTCGTTTATATAGCGGTTTTTATAGTAAAAACCTTCGTTTATAAAAGTACCGTAACTAGAAGTGATTTCTTCTAAACTTTGACCGTTTTCACTGCAACCGAGCGCGAGAGAAAGATTTGCGTCTTTTTCGTAATTCAAAGAAATACCCATTTTTTTTGCGTAGGCAAGTGCTTTTTCCGGCGTTAAGACGTTCATCAGTTTTACAGCCACGCAGTTTGAAGATTTTTTCAACGCGTCCGTACAACTCATATATCCGCCGTAAGCGTTGTTATAATTCGACGGACAATAACCGTTAAAATCGATTTTCGCATCTTCGATTTTAGTAAGCGGCGATATTATATTTTCTTCTATGCAGGGCGCGTAAACGAGAAGAGGTTTTATAGCGGAACCGACGCTTCTTTTAATTTCCGTTCCGACGCTGTTAAGATTAGAAACCGCAAGTCCGTTTTTATCAAAGACTATCATTTCGTAATTACATTCTATTTTACAATCTAAAAAGGCTTGCTTTAAACTTTCGCAAATGTTTTCGTCAAAAGACGTGTATATTTTATAGCCCGAAACAAGATTGGGATCGAACCCGAGATTTTCAAGTTCGGCGTATACTTTTTTAACGTAGCAATCGTTACTTTTATTTACAGTCGCGTCTTTGATAATCGTTTGAGTTTTTCTGCATTTTTCAAATGTAATTTTATCGATATATCCTTGTTCGTACATACATTTAAGCACAAGATTTCTTCTCGAAATCGCTTTATCGTAATCGGCGGACAGTCGCGACGGGGCTTTTACTATTCCCGCAAGATACGCGCCTTCGTCTATACTTAAATCGCAAGGGCTTTTGGAGAAATATTTTTCCGACGCGCTTTTAATTCCGTAAGTTCCTTCCCCGAAATAAATCGTGTTGAGGTACATGTTTAAAATCGTGTCTTTATCGTATTTTTTTTCGAGAGCAAGCGCGAGTTTCATTTCTTTAAGTTTTCTGTTTAAAGTTTTTTTGCTTGACAGTTGCGTGTTTTTTACCAACTGTTGAGATATGGTCGACGCGCCTTCTTTAAAAGAAAGATGAATTGCGTTTTTTGCGGTAGCCTTTAAGATTCTTTTATAATCCAAGCCTTTGTGCTTATAAAATCTTTTGTCTTCTATCGCTACGAAAGCGTTTTTAACGTGCTCGGGTATAT
>CAKQSC010000167.1 GCA_934271725.1 uncultured Clostridia bacterium | reverse complement strand
TCTCGATAAATAATCGAACAATTTTATGACCGCCTTACGGGGCGGTCATTTTTTTTGCTATAAACAAAAAATATTTAATTTTCTATGAATATTTGTTAAAATATCTTGCATAACTGCATAATTTGTTGTATACTTAATGCTGTAAACGTATTGTTCTTGTTCGGAACAGATAAAAGTACGGCATAATTACGTAACGGGTGATTTATATGAAATTCGGCATTTTTACAGGCGGAAACGGTTTTGATTTGAACCATTTTTACGATTTTCTTAATATCTTAAAAATCGAATATACCGCTATCGATGCGAACGGTGATTTTTCGGGAATCGACTATGCGTGGATTTTCGGTGGCGACGGCACGGTTTTGCACGTTGCGACTACGCTCGCTAAATACAACGTTCCCGCGATTTGCGTTAATTGCGGGCATATAGGCTTTTTAACTGACTTTGAGTATAACGAAATAGAAGAAGCCGTTAAATTGCTTTTAGACGGAAAACTCAATAAATTGTCAAGAATGCTTATAGACGTAAGTTTCGGCAATAAAAAGACAACCGCATTAAACGATTTGGTTGTTCAAAGAAACAATCTTAACGAATCGGGTAAACTTATTCTTGATTTAGGCGTTTATATAAACGGGCAACTTGCGGACGAAATAGCGGGGGACGGGGTTATAGTTATGACGCCTTCCGGCTCAACGGCTTACAGTCTGTCTGCCGGCGGTTCTATTCTTTCGCCGGACGTAAACGCGATAGGCATTACTCCCATTTGCGCTCATTCGTTGCATAACAGACCTATTGCATGCGCGGGTGAAAGCGAGGTCTTGATAAAAAATTTTTCCGACAGTTCCGCTTACGTAACGATTGACGGGGTTATTTGCGGATATTTAAAAGCAGATGAAAGCGTTTCCGTAAAAAAATCCGATTATGTTTTTACTACATTGATTAAAGAAAACTCTAATTTTTTTGAAAAACTCAACAAAAAGTTAAACAGGAGAAGATGATGAACAAAAAACAGAGATTAAATTATATTATAGACGTGATAAACGAGCGGGAAGTAGCCACGCAGGAAGAACTCGCTACTATTTTAACGGAATCGGGGCTTGACGTAACGCAGGCAACCGTTTCGAGAGATATTAACGAATTAGGGCTGAAAAAGACCGCAGGTACAACGAAAAAGTTTAAATATTATCTGCCGAAAATAAACATTTCAACCGAAGACAGACGTATGACGGATTTGCTTGCCAATATTGTTTTATCGATGGAAGCGGTGAATAATCTTGTCGTTGTAAAAACGTTGAGCGGTAATGCAAGTTCGGCGGGTGTTATAATAGACAAACTCGAAATTAAAAGCGTTCTCGGCACGATTGCGGGGGACGATACGTTGCTTTTGATTTCAAAAGACGACCGTTCCGCAAAAGATATCGTTTCAAAGATAAAGGAAATCTTATAAATGCTTAGTAATCTTACTATAAAAAACGTCGCGTTAATAGATTATGCCGAAATTAGTTTTACGGAAGGGCTTAACGTTTTAACGGGCGAAACGGGCGCGGGTAAATCCGTCATTATAGATTCGCTCAATTTCGTGCTTGGTGCGAAGTCGGATAAAAGTATGATTAAACACGGCGAAAAAGAAGCCGTTGTAAAAGCGATTTTCGATTTGACGCCGACAAGCAAAGTTCACGATGTTTTAGCCGAATACGACGTAGACGACGATGCGGTTATGATATCCCGCAAACTCGATATAAACGGAAAAAGCGAACTGCGTGTCAACGGAACTCCTATGACGGTTTCCGTTTTACGGAAAATTACCGCTTTTTTGGTCGATTTGCACGGACAAAGCGAGCATTATTCTTTAATAAAAGACAGCGCGCAATTAAGTTTGATTGATAATTTATCGGAAGATATTCCGCCATTAAAAAACGACTTGACGGCTGTTTGCAAAGAATATAAAAATATTCTGAAAAATCTTGAAGATTTGGGTGGTGACGACAGTTCTCGCGCAATACGAACGGACGTTTTGACTTATCAGATAAACGAGATTAAAAC
>CAKQSC010000166.1 GCA_934271725.1 uncultured Clostridia bacterium | reverse complement strand
GGCGAAAAGCGAAATACTTAAAAAAACGGAAAGATTAGAGAGGATTTTGAATGAAACCCGATAAAATAGCGGAGATTTTAAACAAAAAAATACCGCTCGTATACAGCAAAACGTATTGTGAAAAGTTCGACGCGTACGATAACAGCGGTTTTTTGGTAAACGCGGGCAAGGAAACGGCAAAGATTTTGTTTTCGCTCGACTTATCGCTTCGTACGGTTAAAAAAGCAAAGGAAACGGGGGCGGATATGATAGTAACTCACCACCCATGCATATATCGACCGATAAAAAGCATAGATGCGGACGAACCGATAGGGTTATGTATGGCAAACGGCATTTCCGTTTATTCCATGCACCTCAATCTTGACGTTTCCGAAAACGGAATAGACGAAAATCTCGCGAAAATGCTCGGAGCGGAAGATTTTACCGTTTGCGAGGAAATTGAAAAAGGCGTCGGATACGGCAAACTTTTTTCGATAAAAGAAACGAAACTTAAAGATTTCGTCGAAAAGATTAAAAAAGATTTTCATACCGACAGAGTTTTCGTTTACGGCGACGAAAACGCGAAAGTCGAAAATATAGGCAGTTTTTGCGGTGGAGGGTACGAAACCGCATTGAAATACGCAGATAAGGCGGACACAGTCGTTACGAGCGACGTTCCGCATCACGCATTGTTGAAATTAGTAGAAAATAACAAAAACGTAGTCGTATTGACTCATTATGCTTGCGAAACGTATCCTTTTTTTAAAGTATACGAATCGTTGAAAGATTGTTTTGACGGCACAAGGTGTGAGTTTTTTATCGACGAAAGGTTTATTTAAAGGAGAACGTTATGTTGGAAAAATTATTGCAGTATCAGGAGTTGGACGCAAAACTTTACGAACTCGAACAGTTGGTTGTGAAAAGCGAAGAAAGGCATAAAACGGCTACGGCTAAAAAGTTTCTCGATTCCGTAAAAGATAAACTCGAAGCAATTGAGGACGGAGCGAAAAGACTCGGGGATACTTACGACAAATATAAATCCACTTATGCCGAACTCACGGCGGAAAAAGAAGATTTTGAAAAGGCTATAATCGATGCGGAAGACGGCGCGGAAGTGGCGTATCTCCAAAAGAAAGCGGTTGATCTCATAAATAAGATAAACGCGGTGGAAACTCAGACCAACGCGCTTAAAAAGCAGATTGCCGACCTTGTCGATTCTTACGATAAATTAAAACGTCAGACGGCGGGCGCAAAAAAACAGTACGAAGAATACGCGCCTAAATACAAGGCTTTAAAAGAATCCAAAAAGGCGGAAACGGAAGAAGTTACCGCAAAACTCGCCGAAATGGAGAAAGGTATCGATAAAGACGTTATGGAAAAATATAAAATGAGAAGAAAGAGCGGGTTTCCCGTTCTGTATCGCGTCCGAGACGACGGCATATTCGCCTGTCCGAAATGCGGAATGACTTTTTCCATGGCGGACAAGAAAAAAATAGCGGAAAAAGGCGTTATGGAATGTGAAAGTTGCCACGTTCTCATATACGACAAGTAAAGCGAATCAGTTTACGAGAATAAAATTGTTGTTTGTGAATATAAGAACGAGAATGTAGATATTTACGGCTAAAATAACGGGAATAAGAACCATTAAAATAAGACTTTTCAAGCGGTATTTCATTGCGAACATACCTACGAATATGCCTAGCGAACCGCCCAGAAGAGCGGTTAAAAGCAGTTTTCCGTCGGACAGAGTGTCGTCGTAACTGCGTTCTTCCATACGGGCTTTTTTCTGTATTTTAAGTATTACTATGCCGTAAACGTTTATCGCGATATAATAAACGCCGATAACTACGTAGAAAAAAACGTTCATAAAACAAATATGCGTAATTTTATCTTATTTAAGCATAAAACGGGAGAAAAAATATGAAATGTATGTATTGTGGCTGTGTCGACAGCAAGGTTATCGATTCGAGAACGAGCGACGACGGAACGACTATAAGAAGGCGCAGAGAATGTTTGTCGTGCGGGAAACGTTTTACGACTTACGAAACGATCGAAAACACGCCGGTAC
>CAKQSC010000165.1 GCA_934271725.1 uncultured Clostridia bacterium | reverse complement strand
TCGCCCGCGGGCGCAAGCAATTCGAGTTTTTTCATTCTTTTACCTTTAACGACACGCTGAAACCGTCCTCGTCGCCTATTACGGTCGTCAGCAGTCTTTCGTCTTTCGATATTTTATCGAGATATTCCCTTAAACTACGGTATATCGTGGCGTGTTTCCTTTTTATCTCGTCCGAGTCGACGTAGCCCCAAAACATAACGTCGTCCGCAAACAATATTCCGCCCACCGAGGTAAGATCCGCAAGATACGGAAGATATTCGGCGTAATGCCCTTTCGGTCCGTCAAGAAACACGAAATCGTATTTTCCGCCGAGCATGGGAATAATTTCGCTCGCGTCGCCCGAAAAAAACTCCGCGCGGTCGTATACCCCCGCTTTTTTAAAGTTTTCTTTGGCTGTGTCCATAGCCTTTTCGTCTTTTTCTATCGTCGTAAGAAATGCGTTCTTCGCAAACGTAAGCATCGCCACGCCCGAGCAACCGTAAGCCGTTCCTATCTCCAAAATCCTTGCGGGTTTCTTTAACGAAACGAGCGTTAAAAGCATATTTAAAGTAGCGTTTCTGACGGTAGGAATATTTTCCCGTTGCGCTTCTTTTCTCATCTCTTCGATAAGTTCGGGCAACTGACGGGAATTGAGTTCTTTAAGATATTCGCTCATTTCATACTTCCATAATGACGGGCAAAATCATAGGATTTTTCTTCGTCTTTTTGAAAATATAGTTTTTAAGATTTCTTCTTATCTGATTTTTCAGAACGCTGTTATCACCGCCGACCTTTACGTCCGCTTCTTTAACCGTCTTGCAAACGGTGAGTTTGGATTGCTCTATAATATCCCCGTCGAGTTCTATACCTTTGTTGACTATATCGGTAGATATGAAATCTCCGCTTCGTTCCGAAATACACACTACCACGGCAATCATACCGTCTTCGCTTAAATGTATTCTGTCTCTCAACACGACGCTTTCGCTACCGTCTATCGAAACGCCGTCTACGTATCTCGTTCCTCCGCCGAAACTCTCGCCGAGTCTTATCTGATGTTTGTTGACTTCCACTCTGCTACCGATATCGGCAATGACGATATTTTCCTTTTTCATACCCATGCTTTCCGCTATTTTGGCGTGCTTCTTCAAATGTCTGTACTCGCCGTGAACGGGTATAAAAAACTTTGGCTTTACAAGGCTGTGCAATATTTTAAGTTCTTCCGCGCAGGCGTGTCCCGAAACGTGAATAGGTTCGAGACTTTCGTATACGACTTCTGCGCCTAATCTGTAAAGGTTGTTTATTACGCCGTATATCATTTTTTCGTTGCCCGGAATACACGAAGCGGAAATTATTACCGTATCGTTTTCGCCGATAACCACTTTGTTGAACTCTCCGCAAGCCATACGCGTAAGCGCGCTCATAGGTTCGCCCTGCGTGCCCGTAGATATGATTAAAAGATTTTTATCTTCGTAGTTTTTTATTTTATCTATGTCTACCGTTATGTTGTTGGGTATTTTAAGTTCGCCTATCTTTACCGCCGCCTCCGCGACGTTTATCATGCTTCTGCCCGAAAAAGCGACTCTTCTTTTATATTTTACCGCCAAATCGAGTATCTGCTGTATTCGGTGAACGTTGGAAGCGAAGGTCGCAAGAATTATTCTCCTTCCTATCGCGTCGGAAAAACAGTGATCGAGCGCTTCGCCGACGACTCTTTCGCTCATAGTATACCCCGCTCTTTCCGCGTTTGTGCTTTCTGCCATCATCAAAAGAACGCCTTGTTTGCCTATCTCTGCGATTCTCGGCAAATCCATATACTGCCCGTTGATAGGCGTCTGGTCGATTTTAAAGTCGCCCGAATGGAACACCACGCCTACGGGCGTAGTGATAGCAAGCGCGACGCTACCCGCTATCGAGTGGTTCACGTTGATAAACTCTACCGTAAAGCAACCGAGTTTTACCACGCTTTTGGGTTTAATGCAATTGAGTTGCGCGTTGTGTATCTTCATTTCGCGAAGTTTGTTTTCGCAAAGAGTCAACGTAAGTTTCGTGCCGTATACGGGTACGTTGAGATCTCTCAATATATACGGAATA
>CAKQSC010000164.1 GCA_934271725.1 uncultured Clostridia bacterium | reverse complement strand
CGGGAAGCGGTAAATCGACTCTTATAAATCTTCTTATGCGCTTTTACGACGTAAACGGCGGTAATATTTATATGGACGGCATCGATGTGAAAAATATAAAACGTTCTTCTCTGCGTTCTTCGTTCGGAATGGTTTTGCAGGACAGTTTCGTTTTTTCGGGTACGGTCAGAGATAACGTCGCTTTCGGCAGAAAAGCGTCCGACGAAGAAATATGGCAGGCGATAGAACAGGCGCAGGCAACGGGCTTCGTTAAAAGATTGTCCGACGGGCTGGATACTTATATAGGCGAAAACGTAAACCTTTCGGAAGGTCAAAAGCAACTTATCTGCATAGCGAGAGCGATGCTTTATATCCCCGATATGATAATTCTTGACGAAGCGACTTCATTCGTAGACGTAAGAACGGAAGTAAAGATAAGAGAATCTTTTGATAAAATGGCAAAAGGAAGAACTTCGTTTATAGTCGCGCACAGATTGTCGACGATAGAAAATGCGGATCTTATTCTCGTTATGGATAAAGGACAAATAGTCGAAAAGGGTACGCACGAAGAACTTATAAAGGAAAACGGATTGTATACCGAACTGTACACGAGCAGTTTTTCGCACGCGTAAAACAATAAAGGAATTATGAGAAGAATCATAGCGATAGGCGGTGGCGAAATAAAAAACAAAACCACCTTGAAAATCGACGAGTACGTAGCAAAACTTATTAAAGAAAAAGCAAACGGCGGTAGGGGCAACGCTCTGTTCGTCGGAACGGCAAGCCACGACAGTATGCCGTATTTTAACAGTTTCCGTAAAACGTATACCTCCGTATTCGATATTAAGGCGGAAGTCGCTTTAATGGTTTACGGCGAAATGAATATGGAAAAGATAAAAGAAAAGGTAGAAAAAGCGGACGCGATTTACATCGGTGGCGGAGATACTCTTTTTATGCTTGAAAAATGGAAAGCAAACGGTTTTGCGGATATTTTAAAACAAGCGTATTACGACGAAAAAATAATCGCGGGACTTTCCGCCGGCGCGATTTTTCACTTTGAAAAAATGTATTCCGACCACGATATTAAAGATGGCGGGGCGTACAATATTTACGACGGTACAGGAACTCTGAAAGGGTGTATGTGTCCGCATTACGACGACAGAATTGCGGATTTCGACAAAGCGATAATCGATAACGATATACCTTTTTCTTATGCGGTGGAAAACGATTGCGCTATCGAGTTCGTGAACGAAGAGTTTACAAAAGTAATTTCCGAAAATAAAAACGCGTATAAAATATTTTACGACGGCGGTGTTCTTACAAAGGAAAAGTTATGAACAAAACAAACTATGACGCCCTTATGACGGAAACGCTTGAAAAGATTTCCCTTTCGGGTAAAAAACCTTCAATTTTGTTGCACGCGTGTTGCGCGCCGTGCGCTTCGGCGGTGGTCGAAAAACTTAAAGATTATTTCGACGTAACGCTTTTTTATTATAATCCTAATATTTATCCTCTTGCGGAATATGAAAAACGGTACGATAATCTTGATAAACTTGCGGGGCATTTCGGCGTTAAACTTATAAAGTACGGTTACGATCCCGACGAGTACTATAAGAAGGTAATCGGTTTGGAAGGAGAAAAAGAGGGTGGCGCGAGGTGCAAGGTCTGTACGTTTATGCGTATCGAAAAATGCGCGGAATATGCAAAAGAAAAGGGGTTCGATTATTTTGCCACGACGTTGTCTATAAGCCCGCTTAAAAACGCGGAAAGTTTAAACGAGCAGGGAAAGGCTTGTTCGGAGCGTTTCGGCGTAAAGTTTTTGTTTGCCGATTTCAAGAAAAAGGAAGGATATAAACGTTCGATAGAGTTGTGTAAAGAACTCGATATTTACCGTCAGCATTACTGCGGTTGCAAATTTGCAAAGGAAATAAGCGAAAATACTTGACAAAAAAAGGGTTTATATTTTAAGATTCTATTATAAAACGTTTTTTTGACAGGAGTTTGAATTATGAAAATAGCGATTTCGGCGGAATCTACCGTAGATATACAAAAAGAATTACTCGATAAGTATGATATTTCCATACTTCCTTACGGCATTACTTTGGGCGACAA
>CAKQSC010000163.1 GCA_934271725.1 uncultured Clostridia bacterium | reverse complement strand
AGTCATATATGGGACAGTTGGGCGGACGAAACGGGTTCCATCGGTAAAGCGTACGGTTACCAACTTGCTAAAAAAAGCGTTTATCCGGAAGGCGAGTTCGATCAGGTCGATCGCGTGCTTTACGACTTAAAGCATAACAAAGCGTCGCGCCGTATAATGACGAATATTTATAATTTTGAAGATTTACACGAAATGCACCTTTATCCTTGCGCGTATTCGATGACTTTCAACGTAACGGGCAACAAGTTAAACGGAATACTTAATCAACGTTCTAACGACGTTTTAACGGCTAATAACTGGAACGTAGTGCAATATGCCGTTCTTCTTCACATGTTTGCGCAGGTTTCGGGGCTGGAAGTCGGCGAACTCGTGCACGTTATTTCGGACGCGCATATTTACGACAGACATATTCCGCTTGTCGAAAAGATTTTGAAAAATCCCGAATATCCCGCGCCTGAATTCGTTATGAATAAGGACGTTAAAAACTTTTACGATTTTACGGTAGACGATTTCAGACTCGAAGATTACGAGTTTACTAAACTCGAAGAAAAAATCGAGGTGGCTATTTAATGAAAATAATTTTACACGCGGATAAAAAGTGGGGTATAGGAAAGAAAAACGACCTGATGTTTAATCTTCCGAAAGATATGAAGTTTTTCAGAAGTATGACGCTTAATAAAGTCGTTTGTATGGGATATAACACGTTACTTTCTTTTCCCGAGTCGAAACCGCTTAAAAACAGAGTGAATATAGTTCTTGCGCCCGACGGCATCGAGAGGGAAGATTGCATAATCGTTCACAGTCTTGCGGAACTATTTGCCGAACTTAAAAAATACGATACGGACGACGTGTTCGTAATCGGCGGGGCGATGTTTTATAAAACCATGCTCGAATATACCGATACGGCATACGTAACCAAAGTAGACGCGGACGGCGGAGCGGAAGTGTTTTTCCCTAATCTCGACGAAATGCCTTGCTGGAAACTGACTGATATAAGCGAACCCGTAGAAGACAACGGCTATATCATACGGTTTGCCACTTATAAAAACGAAAACGTAACGAAATATTGAAAATAACCGTTTTTTGCGTAGGATTTAGCGAGAAAAATACTGTTTCTTCATCTTAACGGTTGACTTTTTTATCGGGGTGGGGTATAATATGCATAATGGCGTATATAACGTAAGGAGAAATGATGATGATTTGTAACAAATGCGGAAAAGAGAACGCGGAAAGTTCAAAATACTGTTCCGCTTGCGGAAACAGGCTTGACGGCAAGAAAACGTGTCCGTTCTGTAATACGGATATAGAAGAAAACAGCGTATATTGCACGAGTTGCGGAAAACGCATAGACGGTAAAAAGATTTGCCCGTCGTGCGGAAACGAAATGAAAGAGGACGAAAAGTTTTGTTCCGTTTGCGGTTACGGAAATAATTCCGGCGTAAATCAACCCGTTTCGCCCATAAAAAATAAAATCAACGGCGATACGTTATTCTTTTATTTAAAGAACGGTCTTGCATTGCTTGCAATGTTGTTTGCGTTTATAGGAACGTTTGTTATAGGGTACAAAGCGTTAGGCATGAACGTTACGCTTATAGGCAACTATTCAAATACGACGATGTCTTTGATTCCGAAAACGGTAAAAGGCATATTGATTGCTTTTCAGGTGCTTGCGATACTCGGTACCGCTACCGTTTTAAGTCTTGCGTCGGTTTCTTTCGTCCTTAAAAAACAGAATACGTGCAAGTATATGTTTACTGCGTTACTGTTGTTCCTTTTGCCCGTTGCTTTGACTTTGTCGGCTTTTGTCGGTACGCTAACTATGGACGGAACGAAAATGAGGGTTGTTTTGTCGGATGCGACGATTGCGTTTGTGGTTTTGTGCCTTATGTTCGCCGTTGCGTCGTTTGTATTGTCCATAATAACTTCCGCCGGTAAAAACGGAGAAAGCATATTGCCGAAAATATTCAAGGGCGCAACCTTGTTTGTTGTTTGCATAGCCGTTCTTTCGTTCGGTTTTACGGCGTTTAAAGAAAAAATGACTACTACAAGCAATGAATTGACTTCAAACGTCGGCGTGTTCGGTGCGTTCGGCGACGCTTTGGACGAACCTCTTGCCAAACTC
>CAKQSC010000162.1 GCA_934271725.1 uncultured Clostridia bacterium | reverse complement strand
CGGGATATTCTTCTATACGTTATAGATATATATATACAAAAAGTAGCGTACCCCTGTATGGATTATTTTGAAAAACTTTCCGCGCCCGTAGATGTTGAAAAAGTAATATGCGAACTTACGGAACTTACGACAAAGATACACAGAGATAACGCCAACCTGCATAACATTTTACATTCCCTCACCGTGTCGGACGAAGAAATAAGCAGAAAGTTTTTATCTCTCGAAGACCACGTAACCAAAGCGGTAACGGAAAAATTAAAGACTCTCGGCATAAACACGCCCGATCTGACGGAAAAAGTGCATATCGCAATGAACTCCATACAGTCTTTCTCGCATGAATACGTGTACGACAGACACGATTATATCGACTACGAACGAATGAAAACGCTCAACGTGAAAATGCTTAAAAACCTTTTCGACTGACGGCGTTAGCGTAAAAGTAAAGCGGGGCGACTTCTCTTCAATGAGAAGTCGCCCCGCTTTTTATTCTTTTTTAAATTATTCCGCCGAATGGGCTATAAACGTAAGGTGGTCGCCGAGTCGTTCCGCGTTGGACACGAGGTTTATGAAAATATCGCTGTTTTGCGGTTTACATATTCCCTTATGAACCCTTTCTATATGCGCGCTTATGTTTTTCGATCTTAACTTGTCTATTCTTTCTTCCGTTTCTTCTATCTTTGCAAGCACGGTTTTATCTTTCGTCGTAAAATATTCTTTAACTTCCGCAAACAGTTCGTCCAGATTCGATTTGATTTCGTTGAGCGAAACCATAACCTCCTCCGAAAAAACGACGTCGCGTTTTATTTCCTTGTCAGTATATTTTAAAAAGTTGTCCGCTATTTCCGCTATACGCAGTATATCGCTTATATTGTTGTGAAATCTCGTTATGGTTTTTTCTTCTTCTATGCTCGTGCAGTTTGCCGACAGTTTTATTACGTAATCGGTTATATCTTTTGCGTAATTCTCCGTTTTTTCTATCTCGCCCCTTATCAACGCCTCGTTTTTCATACTGCGTTCGGCAAAAGAGTTATAAGCCATACCGAACGCGTTGTACGCTATATCCGAAAGGACTATGAGTTCCTTTTCTATCTGTCCCATCGCTATCATAGGAGATACCAACATTCTTTCGTCGAGAACGTTGTTCGCGTTCTCCCGTTTCTTGTCCCTGATTATAAGCGTTGCGAGTTTGACGAACAGTTTAGAGAAAGGCAAAAAGATTATCGTGCAAACAAGGTTGAAAAAAGTGTGGAACATAGCCACCGCCGTAGCGGACGACGGGAACAATCTGTTCAGCGCGTCTTTTGCGAAATCTTTATAACAAAGCAGGAACACGAAAAATATAATCGAACCGAACGTGTTGAACATAAGGTGAATAAGGCTTGCCCGTTTCGCGTTGGCGTTCGCGCCGAAAGAGGACATTATCGCCGTTACGCACGAGCCTATGTTGGTGCCGAGTATGATGAAAAGAACTTCGTTACCGCCCGTGCCTATTTTAAGTCCCGCGACGGACATCGCTATTATTACGGACGTCGTCGCCGAACTCGACTGAACGAGAGCCGTTAAGAATATTCCTATTAAAAACAGCAAAAAGGGATTTTTGACGTACACGAAAACTTTTTGTATCTCGTCCTTATAATCTTCGAGAGAAGAGGACATCAGCGAAAGCCCTAAAAAGATAAGTCCCAACCCCGAAAGCAGAGAAGCCACCCGTTTTGTTTTTTCTTTTTTGGTCAAAAGGCTTATAAGCGCGCCTACGAAAATGAAAATCTGAACGTATTTCGTTATGGGAAAAGTGGAAAGCGCGGCAATCTGCGCCGTAATGGTCGTGCCTATGTTCGCCCCCATTATTATGGCGGTTGCCTGATACAACGACATTATACCCACGTTTACGAATCCTACTATAAGCACCGTAGTAACGCCCGAACTCTGAATGATAGCCGTGGTAAGCGCGCCTATTCCTACGTTTATCAACCTCTTGTCCGCAGTCTTATTGAACAGTTTTTTAATCTTGCCCGTTGCCAACTGCTCTATGTTGTCCGTAAGAAGAGTAACCCCTACCAAAAAAACGCCTATGCCCGCTAATAACTTTACCAAAAACAACGATATTTCGTATGCGCTCATTCGTTCCCCCTGTTTTGTTTTCTCTGTATTACTTGTGATTT
>CAKQSC010000161.1 GCA_934271725.1 uncultured Clostridia bacterium | reverse complement strand
AGTTATATATTCTTCGTCTATACCGTAATTGCGCATTAAACGCCACTTATAGTGATCGCCCGAAAGCCATATTTCAAAGATATTGTCGAAAGGTTTGTTTTCGAGAATCTGCTTTTCGGACAAATGACAGTGATAATCGAATATCGGCATATCTTTCGCGTAACCGTAATACAACTTCTCCGCCGTTTTCGTAGTCAACATAAAGTTGTCTTTAATATAACTCATAAAGTAACTCCTTTTTTGTAAAAAGCGATTTCTCTCACGTCCTCGCTTTTGCACTTATACTCGCCGTTTATCGTTTTTATCAAAAGGTCGTAAAGCCCCTCTTCGCAAAGATTAGACGCGTCGAAATCTATCCACCCCTTTTTAAAATCCGCAAGTCTTTTGTTTGAAGATATTTTCATTGTGGGAACGAAAGTGGAAAAAGGCGTCCCTCTGCCCGTCGTAAACAGCACTATCTGACACCCCGCGCTTGCAAGAGCGGTAGAGGCGATAAGGTCGTTCCCCGGCGCGTTAAGAACGGATACACCGCTTTTTTTCACACGTTCGCCGTAACTTAAAACGTCCGTTATTTTGGTCGTACCCGCTTTTTCCACGCAACCGAGAGATTTTTCTTCAAGAGTGGTTATTCCGCCCTTTTTGTTTCCGGGGCTGGGATTCTCGTACACGGGGAACCCTTGCGAGATATAATAGTTTTTAAAATCCGCTATCGTCTTTTCGTATTTTTCAAAAACTTCTTTATCGGCGCACTTGTTCATTAAAAGTTGCTCCGCGCCGAACATCTCGGGTACTTCCGTAATCACCGCCGAACCGCCGACGGAAACTATTCTGTCCGTAATTTTACCGACGAGAGGATTTGCCGTAAGCCCCGAAAAACCGTCGCTTCCTCCGCATTTAAGCCCTATGCACAGTTTTTCCGTGCTTATCTCTTCTCTTTTTAGCGTCTTTGCCTTGTCCGCAAAAGATTTTATTATTTCAAGCCCGTAAGAGAGTTCGTCCTCCACGTCCTGACAGTTAAAATATTCTATATTATCTCTGCCGTACGGCTTTAAATACTCTTTAATGCCGTCAAGTCCGTTGTTTTCGCACCCCAACCCCACGAAAAGAACGTAACTCGCGTTGGGATTAAGCGCGACGGCGCAAAGCAGTTTTTTTATGTTTTCGTTGTCCTCGCCGAGTTGCGAACACCCGAACTGATGAGTCAGCGCGAATATTCCGTCGATACTGCCCGTAACGTACTTTCCCGCAAGTTTTTCAAGGCGGACGCACACATCGTTTACGCAACCGACGGTAGGAATTATGTATATCTCGTTTCTTATACCCGCGCTACCGTCTTTGCGTTTATACCCCTTAAAAACGGTCGTGGTTACCGCAACCTCTTTCACGCACGGGTTATACTCGTAGGTAAAACTTTTGTCGAGGCGCGATTTTACGTTATGCGTATGAACCCACTCGCCTTTTTTTATATCGCGCGTAGCCTCGCCTATAATCTCGCCGTACTTGATTACGTTCTCGCCCTTTTTTATGTCTTTAAGGGCGAACTTATGCCCTGCGGGAACGCTTTTTGTAGCGACGAGTCGCACGCCTACGTTGTCTTTTCCGTTTATGATGATTTTATCGGTCATTGCAATCACCTTTTCCGACAAGTCCGCGCACCGTTTTTTTAACGTATTCCGCAAAGCCCACGTATTTCGTAAGATCTTCGCCCCACACGTTTTCGTTTTTCATAAACTCGATTACGCAACCGCCGTTCACAAAATAGTCGAGATATTCCGAGTTGTCGTTAAGTTCCGTTCTTCCCGACGGAAGGTCGGCGTAATATTTGCCGTCTTCGCCCTTTTTAACACTTTTGTATATCGCCATAAGATACCCGAACCCCGTAGCGAGATTCCGGGGTATTTCGCCCTTTTCTTCGTAATAGTCTTTAAAGGAGGGCAACACCCTTGCGCGCCATTTGCTTACGGAATTAAGCGCGATGCTCGTAAGTCTGTGATTTAAAAAGGGGTTCATAAATCTGTCGATTATGCTTTTGGCGAACTTTTTCGTCGCCTCTACGTCGTCGGAAACGAAAGGTATAATTTCCTTATCGAGCGTTTCGTTTACGAACGCGCGCGTTTCGTCGTCTTTCATACAGTCGTAAACGGTAACGAACCCTGTCATACGTCCCACGGGTACTAGGTGGGTATG
>CAKQSC010000160.1 GCA_934271725.1 uncultured Clostridia bacterium | reverse complement strand
GCTATGTACGGCTCGAAATATTTGACGCTTTCCATTTGAAAACTCGAAACCTCGGCAACGGCTATTTCGTCGTCGGAGCGATTAAACGAATCGCAAAAAGGAACGCCGACGTTTCCGACTTTGAAGTTTGCGATTCCGGCTTTATTCAGAACGTCTGAAATCATATTGACGGTCGTTGTTTTTCCGTTTGTGCCCGTAACCGAAATTACTGGGTTTCTCATATAATTTACTCCGAGTTCCAAATCGCCCGTAATGCGTATTCCTTTTGCTTTACACTTTTTACAAAGTTCGCTGTCAATTCCAACGCCGGGGCTTAAAATCAAAACGTCAAAACTCGTTACGTTGTCCAAACACCATTTTATATCACATATAATTATATTTAATTTTGCTAGTTTTTCACTATTCTTTTTCAATTTTTCAATATCGTCGTCAGTAAGGTATACAAAACCGCCTCGCGACAAAATATATTTGCAATCGGCAAGCCCGCTTTTTCCCATTCCGTATACCAAAAACTTTCTGCTTTTAAAATACATAAACCCCTACCATACAAAAAAACATATTATACAAACCCCCGCTAAAAACGTTATAAGAGAATAGCAATACGCTATTTTACTCTCGGCAAAACCCGACATTTGAAAGTGATGATGCAACGGCGCCATTTTAAATATTCTTCTTTTCGTTTTCTTATAATATAATACCTGCATAAGAACGGACAATGCGGTAACCACGTAGATAAATCCGAGAAGGATTATATAAAACGAATTACCGCTGAATATCCCCGCGGTAGCGACAACCCCACCCAACGCAAGCGAACCGGTATCACCCATAAACACGCTTGCCTTGTTCTGATTAAAAATCAGAAAGGCAAGCAAAGCCCCGAAAACGCAAGACAAATAATTTATTACCGAAACAACGTCTTTACCGTTTAAAGAAATCATATCGAGATTACTTTCAAACAACAAAATCGCCGAGAAGAAAAAAAGATATACCGCGGTAACGCTTCCGCAAAGACCGTCAAGTCCGTCTAGCAGATTTACGCTGTTCGTAGTAGCGAGAAAAACAAACGGAACAAACACGAAAACCCATTTACCCAAATCAAAAGATTTATACGAAAACGGGATTACTATTTCCGTAAGACCGTTGATATAACAAAAAATACCCGCGATAACCGAAAGCGACAATTGAAAAATAATCTTCTGATACGCTTTCAGTCCGAGATTTCTGTTATTTTTTATCTTTATCATGTCGTCCATAAAACCGACGAGCATAAAACCTCTCGTAAAAGCGATGATTACGTTCGTAATTTTATAAGAAAATCCCGTCAGAACGGAATAAGAGATGAAAGAAGCGGTTATAAACAGCAAACCCGCCATAGTAGGCGTACCCGATTTGTTTTTATGCTCTCCCACGTAAGATAAAACGGGTTGCCCCGCTTTAAGTTTTTTCAGCACCGGCACGAACAAAACGAACAGCAAGAGAGATATTAAAAAGGAAACTATTACCGATAAACAAAAACCACGCCACATTTTTTATTTTGAAAGAAGATTGTTGATTATCTTTTTATCGCTGAACGGATGTTTTACGCCCAAAACTTCCTGATAGTTTTCGGCTCCTTTTCCGCAAACGAGCAAGACGTCTTCTCCCGATATGTACTTTACGGCGTAATTCAACGCGTGTTCTCTGTTCTGAACGACTACGTATTTATCCGTACGCTTCCTCAGTCCGTTTTCTATATCGCCTATTATGAGCATAGGCTCTTCATACCTCGGATTGTCGGAAGTAAGAACCGTAAAATCCGCATATTCGCCTGCTTTTTCGCCCATAATCGAACGTTTGCTTTTGTCTCTGTTTCCACCGCAACCGAACAGGCAGACTAACTTTCCGCGACATATACTTCTGGCGGTTTTCAAGGCGTTTTCAAGTCCGTCGGGCGTATGAGCGTAATCTACGTAAATAACCGCGCCGTTTTTGTCGGCAACGCGTTCCATTCTTCCCGGAACGCTTTGTATATTCGTAAGCCCGTAAAACATTTTATCTCTTTCTATTCCGACAATTTCCGCTACCGTCGCGGAGGCAAGCACGTTGTATAAATTAAACCGCCCGACTACTCCGCACGTAACGTCGTAAATATCGTCGTTGACGTTAAGAACGAAACTCATTCCGTCCGCTTTTTCTTTTACGTCTATCGCAAACACGTCCGCCGGATTTTCAAGCCCGTAGGTTACGAC
>CAKQSC010000159.1 GCA_934271725.1 uncultured Clostridia bacterium | reverse complement strand
GGCAACAAGTCGTAAAACTTATTTAGAAACACGGAAACGAGATTTGAAAGAAGATTATCATAACTTACGGTAAACTCGCCGTGCACTATTTGTTTTACCACGTCGTAAAACGAAATATCGTTGAAAACTCCTTCTCCGTCAAAGGACAGCGCCGAGTTCAGTTTATCGAAATCTATCTCGCTTAATTCTTTGTTTATCGTATCGGTAAGTTCGTTGCAATACCCCTTTATGAGACCGATTACAGTGCAAAATACCGTAAAAATAATGAGTATAATACTTATTTTATAATGTTTGTCAATATTTTTATCAGGTTTATTATTATGGGCAACGAAACCGCAATAATAGCGAATTTGCCCGCCAAAATTACTTTGTCCGATAAACTTTTCACCCCCAAATCGTCTATTGCGTTTGCCGTAAACTCCGTAAGATACCCTATCCCTACCGCTTTTAATATCGATGACAAAACGCCGTTATCTATATTTACACTACGAAAAAATTCGTTTATACCGGAAATACTTTCTGCAAGAAGATTAAAAACGGCTATTACAAGAACTATTCCCGAGCCTATAAGCGCGGTGTGATATAAATCGCTTCCGATATGTTTAAGATACGAAACGGTAAGCGCAAAACCTATTGCAAGAGCGAATAATTTTATAATTTCCATAACTAAAACATACTGAAAATAGTTTTTATAGTAGTAAAAAGTTCGGCAATCATATTCAAAACTATCATAAGAACGATAATTAGCCCCACAAGACTTACCAGCGTCGCTATATCGTCTCTGTCGGATTTCTTTAATATTTGCGTTACGACGGTTATAATTATACCTATCGCCGCTATTTTAAAAATTATGTTAATATCCATATCATAAAATTATTATAAAAACGGTTATTCCCGCAAGAAAAGCGATTTTGTAATATACGGGCGTCATTTTTTTATATTTTTTAAAAGACCTCTCTTTTTCTTCCGAAAATCGTTTATTTTTTTCTTTAACGTAATTTATTTGCGTTTCGTAATCGGATTTACCTATTTTGTTAAGATAATCTATCACCTCGTTTCGTTCTTCCTTGGGCAAATCCTTTAACCTGTTTTTATCGGGAGTTACTTCTTTACACAAATAATCGCTTTCGGACAATATTTCTTTGAGTTCGCTTTTCGGTTCAAACTCTTTCGCGACTTTATTGACATCGTCTTTATAATATTCGACGGCGTTATACAGTTTTTCGCCGAAAATTGTCAAATCGTCGTATATTGCGTTTATTCTTTTCAGTTTGTCCGCAAAAAGTTTTGCTATAAACAAGGAAAGCCCGACAAACAAAAAACCGAAAACGATTTTAATCATTTATAACTTCTTCTCCGTTTTTATCGAATATTTTATATATTTTTCCTATAACGTCGCCCGAAAGTTGAACGTAAAAATCGAAAATATACGGTCTGAACAATTTTACGTCGTTTGCGTGTGCGGTGGCAACTACTTTAACGCCGGCGTTTATCGCCCGTTCTACGGCGGAAAAGTCATCTACGCCGAACAACTCGTCGGTTACGATTAAGTCGGGCGCAAGGCTCCTTATGCCGTTCTCGAATGCGTATTTCTTCGTGCAATTTTTTAAGACGTCTACCCCGGGCAAATCGGTTCCCGACATAATTTCGTCGCGCTCGTCCACGACGAGAACGGAATATTTACCCGACTTTGCGATATTCTGCACTACGTCTCTTATCATAGTCGTTTTTCCCATACCCGGTTTTGAATAAATCATAACGTTAGACAAACGCTCCGACGGCAATTTTCTAAACAAATCCTTTGAGCAACCTTGTACGTTACGGTGTATTCTTATATTCAGCGACGAATAATTTTTAATCGTTTTGATTCCGCTACCGTCAAAAACGAATTCGCCGGCAAGTCCTATTCTTTCGCCGTCTTTGCCCGTAAGAAAGCCATGCACGATTTTGTCGTTAAATGCGTATAAAGAACGCAAAGTAAGCCTTTCAACTATTCTGTTCAATTCGCCTTTTTCAAAGAAATTATCTGTATTTTCGCCGTCATTACAAGCGAGCGGTCGAAGTTTGCCGTCATAACGTAAAAATACTTGTCCGCCTTTGTAAAGACGGATTTCCGTCAACTTGTCCAAACTCTTTTTCGATATTTCTTTTTTTAATATCTTTATAATATGGATACTCTCTTAAATTAGTCTTTTTAATAATCGTACTATCAGTAATTAAACTATTACCAGTAATTAAGACACTACTTACTTTTAAATTTAATAAATAAGTTATAAAG
>CAKQSC010000158.1 GCA_934271725.1 uncultured Clostridia bacterium | reverse complement strand
GATATAGCGAGAAGAGAAAAAGAAGCGGAACTCGCCGAGAAAGAGATAGCGATAAAAGAACGCCAACTCGACGCGGACATTAAAAAGCAAGCGGACGCCTTGAAATATCAGTCGGAAAAACAAGCGGAAGCGGAACTTATAAAACGGCAGAAAGAGGCGGAAGCGAAGAAATACGAAGCAATTCAGGAAGCGGAGGCAAAAAGAGCGGAAGCGGAGGCTTTGCGTTTCGCAATGGAACAGGAAGCGGAAGGTATCAGAGCAAAAGGGCTTGCCGAAGCGGAAGCAATAGAAAAGAAAGCGGAGGCGCAAAAGAAAATGGGCGAAGCGTCCGTACTCGAAATGTATCTTAACGCGTTACCGCAAGTCGTTAAAAACGCTTCTGAACCGCTTTCAAAGACGGATAAAATCGTTATGTACGGCGACGGCAATTCGACTAAAATCGTTAAAGACGTAATGAACAGCACTAATCAGATTATCGAAGGCATGAAAGAAAGCACGGGTATCGATCTCGGAACGTTGCTTTCCGGTTACGTCGGTGCGAAAAAGGGTGCAAAAGACGGTAAAAAAGAATAAAACCCGATATAAAATCAAAACTCACGATCGTTTTTTAGGTCGTGAGTTTTTTTGTTGTATAAAAAATTTTTTCGGGGGAATCATTAAATTATATTCGGAGGTAATTTATATGAACCCTTTTAAGGAAAAACCGCTTAAAAAAACCGTATTTGAAACGTGGGACAAACTCTACCCGAAATCTTACGATAAACGCGCCGTAGATCCGTATACCAAAACGAGAATTATTCTTATGAACGGTACGGAGTTCGAGGCGAACTGGTTTTCTCATCAATTCGACAGACACGTCAAAAACAACGAGTTAAGACGCGCGCTTGCGTTTACAAGGTCGCAGGAAAAAAGACAGCAGATAAAGATTTCAATGCTTAAACCCAAAGACGAAACCGTTTTGGAACACACGATAGGCTATGAACAACTTGCCGTTGATTTAACGGCAGAACTTGCAAAGAAAGAAAAGAACTTTAACGTGAAAAAAGCGTTGGATTTCGCTTTGCTTGAAGATTTCGATCATCTTTACCGATACGCCAACAAGTTAGAAGAAGAGCAAGGGGTACATGCCGAAAAATTAGTTGGAAAATATACGGAAATCATGCCCGGAAGACCGACGATAGCACATCATCGATATCCAACGGACAACGTAAGAAAATCCATAAACAACAAAACTGCCGATAAGCAAAGTATTCTTGCAACAATGATTATAACCGCTGCCGAACAACAAACGATGAATTATTATATGAACGTTGCGACTTTCGGTAACGACGATTTGTCGAGGAGATTATATCAGGAAATCGCGCTCGTGGAAGAAGAACACGTTACGCAATACGAGTCGCTTATCGATACGAAAGGCAGTTGGCTCGAAATGCTTTTATGGCACGAATACTGCGAATGTTATTTGTACTGGTCGTGCTACGAAACGGAAACGGACAAATATATTAAAGATATTTGGGAAGAAAACTTCTTAACGGAAGTAACTCATCTTCACGACGCATGCGGACTGTTAAAAAATTACGGCAAAAAAGATCCCGAGGAAGTTATAACGGACGGAAAGTTCCCCGAACCCGTTTCGTTGCACGAAAATATCGAATACGTCAGAAAGATTTTAGCGGATACGGTACAGTTTACTTCTGTCAACGAAAATTACGAAAAAATCGATAATCTACCGCAAAACGCAAGATTTTTCGTGTACGGAGAGTGCATTACTCCCGACGTCGATATGCTCGCTTCTCACAACGTTATAGAGAACCGAATAAAAGTAAAGGGTAAAGATTATCGGTTTGAAGTAGCCGAGAATCCTGTCGAGGCGTTGCGAAACAGAAAACAAGACAACGTGGAAGTAGGGGTAAAACCCGATTCCGCCAAAAGTAGCGGATTTGAAAAAAATCCGAAATAAATATTTTTCGATATTCTCCTTATTAAACGAGCGTCGGTAAATGCCGACGCTCGTTGGATTTATTTAAAAACGAAAAGTACCAAAGACTTGCTTTGGTACTTTTCTTGGTGGAAGGGGGTGGATTCGAACCACCGAAGTCGGAGACGACAGATTTACAGTCTGTTCCCTTTGGCCGCTCGGGAACCCTTCCGAATATTATATTGTGGAGCTGGCGACTGGAATCGAACCCGCAACCTGCTGATTACAAATCAGCTGCTCTGCCAATTGAGCTACGCCAGCGGATTCGGTGTGGTGGTTCGGGGCGGAATCGAACCACCGACACGGAGATTTTCAGTCTCCTGCTCTACCGACTGAGCTACCGAACCGTATTTTTGATATTTAGTTTTGTTAACCTGTAACAAAAACGT
>CAKQSC010000157.1 GCA_934271725.1 uncultured Clostridia bacterium | reverse complement strand
GCGTAAGTTTGCTTTTCGGTTGCGGAAAAATCAACGGGGGAGAAATTAAGCCCGCCCCATCGAAAACAAACTATACGGTAAGTTTTGTCGACGAGAACGGAGCGAGCATTTACGATTCAAAAACGTATTCGATAGGCGAAAAAGCGGAAAAGCCCGAAAAACCGACAAAAACGGGGTATGCTTTCAAATACTGGGCTTACGACGGCAAAAGATATAATTTTAACGCTAGGCCCGACGTAGACATAGTGCTCGTCGCGGTATGGGAACAAACTTATATATCGCATACGGTAACTTTGGAAGTCAACGGATTTTACGAATATATTTCCTGTCTTGACGGCGAAACTTTTACTTTGCCCGAAAGCGAAGAGAGAAAAGCGGACGAAAAGTTTACTTATACGTTTGAAAAGTGGGTTACGATAACCGACGGGGTAAAACAAGACGCCGAAAAAGAAGTGGTAGTAACGGAGGACTTACATTTTGTCGCGGAGTTTACCGAAACTCTGCGTGTTTATACGGTTACGTTTATCGATAAGGACCACCAAGAGTTCCACGGCTATTCTTTAAATTACGGCGAAAAGATAACTCTTCCCGAAACAAATCCCGAAAATACTTCCGATAAGGCTTACGAATACGCTTTTGTCGGCTGGAACGGTTACGAACCGGAAATGACGGTTAAAGGCAATACGTGTTTCGTCGCTAATTACAAAGCCGTTCCGAGAGTTTACGAAATAACGTACAAAGCGTTTGACGACGTTGTGAAAACGGAATATTGCGCTTATGAGGGAACGCTTACTTTCCCGACGGATTTTTTTTACGTCGGTTACGATTTTTCATCGTGGGAATATAACGGAGAAACTCTTTCGGAAACTTCTCTCGTAGAGGGCGATATGGAAATCGTCGCTACTTTCACGCCTAAAAAATACAACGTGTTTTTCGACACTCTTTCCGTTTACGTCAAAGAACCTATGGAGTTTACGATAGAGGACGAAATGGTTATTTCCGAAGATACGAATATGGCAATGGACGGCTATGAGTTTTTGGGTTGGTACATAGGCAGTGAAAAAGTAGAAAAAATCAAAAAAGGCACTTACGGCAATCTGACGCTTACGGCGCGTTGGAAAGACAGCAATTTCGTTCTTGTAACGGAACTTAAAGGGGTAAAAAAGGTATACGATAAAACTTCCGCGCCTCTTACCTTTGAAGCGGAATATCACGATAAAGAAATTACGGTAGAATATAACTGGTATTTCAAGCCGAACGGCGAAACGGAGTTTAAACTTCTTGAAGAAAAAGGTTCCGTACTCAACGTTTCCGAAGTGAAGGACAGCGGTGAATATTACGCGAAAGCGTTTGTCGGCGCAAAACAACTCGAAAGCGCGAAGGTAACCGTAACGATAGAAAAAGCGGAACAAGTCATTTACGTGCAAAAAGAGCAGGTTTACGTATACGACGGAGAATTGCACGGCTTGCAAGGCGTTTCGCTTTCGTCGGGCGATGCGGAGCCTATTATTTCCTACGGAGATTCCGAGTACGACGGGCTTATAGACGCAGGCGAAATAACGGTAACTATTATCGTCGGCGAAACGGACAACTATAAAGAAGCGATGACTACCGCAAAACTTATAGTCGAACCAAAAAAAGTACAGGTATTTTCACGCGAAATCGAATATAACGGAAACAATCTGTGGAAAGACGTGGAATTATATTATTACGATATAAACGGCAACGAACAAGTTGCGAACGCAATCAATCCCTATGACATTATAGACGTTGGAAATTACCCCGTAGACGCAGTTTGCGACAGCGCGAATTACGTTGTCGGCGACGAATACGTAACGGTCGTAAAAGTATTGCCCACCGATTATACGGGCGAGGTTCCTTCCGTTCCCGAGCAAACGGGATATATAAACAAAACCGTTTCGAGTATAGTGTTGCCCGATTCCTCGTTTGTATGGAAAAACGTAGAAGAAGTTATGACGAAAGAGGGCGAATACGACGCGTATTACAATGCGGGAACGAACTATAAACCCGCGCCCGTCAAGATAAGTGTTAAACTTAAAGCAAAAGTTACCTTTAAAACGGGCGGTGGCGATACGGGTTTCGACGACGTTACGAAAGACGTTAACCTCGGCGGAAAGGTGATATTCCCCGTTGGGACGAATGCCGACGGCGAAGAACTTATATGGTTTGCAAACGACGCGGGCGTAGGTCGATTTTACAGAGGTAACGCGGATACCCCGTCCGCTACGGACAACGTAACGTATTACGGGTTATGGTACTATCAGACGAAATCGAGCGAATATTCCACCGACGGAACTACCTTGACGAAATATAACGGTAAAGTGTATTCCCGCATGATTTTGCCTACCGACGCGCAATACAACGCCGTTTACTCGTCGAG
>CAKQSC010000156.1 GCA_934271725.1 uncultured Clostridia bacterium | reverse complement strand
TCTCTTCGCCGTCCTCCCCTTTTTCGTGTTTATGACATAATAATCTTATAGGATATTTAATATAATCGGAATATTTTTTGACAAGTTCTCTTATCTCGTATTCTTCAAGATATTTACTGTAATTTTCGCCTTCTTCGTCATCTTTTAAATAAAGAGTTATAACCGAGCCGTGCCCCTCTTTTTCCGCCTCGCTTATTTCATAGCCGTCGGTACCGTTACTCTTCCATAAATAAGCCTTGTCGGAGCCGTACGCCCTTGTTAAAACTTCTACCTTTTTTGCGACCATAAACGCCGAATAAAAGCCTACGCCGAACTGACCTATAACGCTTATATCTTCTTTCATCGCATTGTCTTTGTTTTCGTTTTTAAAATCGAAAGAACCGCTTTTTGCGATGGTGCCGAGGTTTTTATCGAGTTCCGTTTCCGTCATACCGATACCGTTATCCGAAATAGTAAGCGTCCTGTTGTCTTTGTCCGCCACGATATCGATATGGAAATCGCTTCTCCCTAAACCCGAAATATTTTCCGTAAGCGATTTGAAATATAATTTGTCTATCGCATCACTGCCGTTTGATAAAAGTTCCCTCAAAAAAATCTCTTTATGCGTGTAAATAGAGTTTATCATCATATCGAGAACTCTTTTCGATTCCGCTTTAAAGTTTTTCATAATATAATCCTCCGTATTGGCAAATAATTGAATTGATTGTTAGCACTCTTGCTATTCAACTGCTAATATTATAGCACTATAAAATAATTTGTCAAGAAAATAAATAAAAAAAGACGTATTTTTTTACGTCTTTTCGTCCGATTCGTCATTTACTCCGTTTTCATGTGTTTCGCCGTTTATGTTTTCGGCATTGCCTGATTGCCCGACACGCTCTTCTTTGTTTTTTGCCCGTCGGTTCCGTAGCGGTTGTATTATAAAAGACAATTTCGTTTCGGAAATTATAATTGAGGCAAGTATCGCTAAAAATCCGAAGAGTATTTGCAGATTAAACTCTTCCATACCGAACATAAAGGAAAAGATTGTGGCAAAAACCGCCTCGAAACACATAAGAATAGAAACTTTTTCGGGGTTCGCGTATTTTTGTCCTACGAGTTGCAAAAGTTGCGTTATCGCGGTGCAGACTATCATAAGATAAGCAAGATATAACCATTGCGTCGTAGTTATCGTCTTTGGGTATTTCGGTATTTCGTAAGAAAGAGAAATTATCCAGAATATTCCGCCGGCGACTATAAGTTCGATAACGAGAACCTTTATAATATCCAACTTTTTGCTGAACTTTATAACGATTTGCATGGCGTAAAAAACACCGCAAGCGATTGTCAGATAATCTCCCTTATTTATTCCTTTAAAACCGTTGGTAAGGCAAATAAGCCCTACACCGACAAAACACAACAAAGACGCGATTATATTAAACACTGTCGGTTTTCTTTTCAGCATTATCCATGCCAAAGCCGGCACGAAAATGCAATATGTACAGGAAAGAAAAGCGTTTTTCGACGGAGTCGTCATACTAAGCCCTATCGTCTGCAACAGATAAGCGCACGCAAGAACGACTCCTAACGCAATGCCTACGAAAGTAGAGCGTTTATCGAACTTTAAAAACCTTTTGAAAAAAACAAAAAGAAACAATATACCCGGAACGAAAAATCTTATACCTAACACGAAGAATATGGGTAAAGTCTTTATTGCATCCTTTAAAACAACAAAAGAACTGCCCCATATTATAACCGCAAGTATTAAGCATACGTATCCGATTATTGTTTCCTTTCTGCCCGTTTTCATAGTTATATTTTAAACCATTTTTATAAATTATTCAACTATTTTAACGCATTTGTTGATAATTATGCAAAAATGTGCTAAAATCGTAATGTTAAAAAGGAGTGACTTATGTTTCGTTTTTTTAAGATTAGAAGAAAAGCGTATTTACAAACGATAAAACTGCATAAAAAGAACGACACCCTTATGATTGCTCAAAGAGGACTTTCGGGGATCAGACGCGAAAACACCCTTCCCTCGTTTGAACTTGCGGGCAAACATTCATATTACGGAATAGAAACGGACGTACACGTTACGTCGGACGGCAAATTCGTTATAATTCACGACGACGATACGTCGCGAGTAAGCAATAAGAGTTATAAAGTCGAAAAAACCGACTTCGATACCCTGCGTTCTATTAAACTTAATAATTTAAGAACGGGCAAACCGGACGACGAATTGAAAATACCCACTCTCGAAGAATATATACTCGTTTGCAAAAAGTACGACAAAGTAAGTTTTTTAGAACTCAAAAATCCTTTTAAAAGAGAACATATAGAACAAATCGTAAAAATAATCGACGGACTCGATTATCTCGATAAAGTCGTTTTCATCTCTTTCGATTTGAATAATCTTATCGTATTG
>CAKQSC010000155.1 GCA_934271725.1 uncultured Clostridia bacterium | reverse complement strand
ATTATATCCATGCAATTGTTTTTAAAACTTTTATCCGCCGTTTTAGAGCCGTTTTGCGGTAACAGTCTTACGGGATTTTTGGATTCTCTTTCAAAAAGCATAAATTATCTTACTGCGGTAACGGTCAGTTTCGCATTGATGATATTCGTTTTACTGTTTATTCTTATAATATCGGCAAATATAATGGTGTAATATGCTTAAAATATGGCTTGTTAAAATTATATCTACGGTAATCGTCGTTGCCGTTTTGGAGTCGCTCGCGCCGGAAGGAAAAACGAGGGTACTTTTGAATATATTGTTTTCTCTTGCTCTTCTGACCGTTCTTACCGAGCCTTTGCAGGCGCTTGTAAAAGTCGGCAACGTCAAAGATTTGTTTTCTTATTACGCATAATGTGATTTTCAGATAATATAATAAAAGTGTACAAGGTGTTTTATGTTTGAAAAGTTTAAGGAAAATCTTGAAAAAATTAAAAAGGGAACGCCGTTTAAAATATTTCTTGTCGTAATTGTATCCGTTTTTGTTCTCGTAGCGTTATTGAGTATTTTCAAAAAGAAAAGTACGGAGAACGCTTCCGTTGCCGTTTCTTTCAGCGATTATGCCGGCGCGCTCGAAAAAGAACTCGAAAATAAACTTTCCGAAATCGACGGAGTCGGAAAAGTCAGCGTGATTTTAACCGTCGACGGATGTCGGGAATCGATAATAGCAAAGGACGTAACGACAACCACCGATGCTTCGGGAACGGTTACCGTGAAAGAAACGCCCGTTCTTGTAAACGGAAAACCCGTCGTATTAAAGGAATTATACCCCGAAATTATAGGAATAGTCGTTATTTGCGAGGGCGCGAAAAATATAATCACGACTCAAAAAATACAAAACGCAATCACGACGATTGCGGATATAGAAGTAAATAAAATTGAAATAATTTCAATGAAATAAGGAGAGAAAAATATGTCTAAAAAGAAAAAAATCGTTTTACTTTCAACCTTAACGGCTTTACTTGTCGTAACCGCGGTGTGTAATTTTATTTTCACCGGCAACATAACGGCAAACAATACCGCTACCACGACGATAAATGCCGACTATTTCTGTCAGAGAAGAACGGAAAGAGCCTCAGACAGAAACGAAACAATTCTGCAACTCGACGAAATAATTTCCAACGCCCAAACAACCGCATCGGAAAAATCGGAAGCGGTAAAACTTAAACAAACGCTTGCAAAAAACTCCGAATGTGAATTATTGTTGGAATCGCTTATCAAATCTTACGGCTTCGATGACGTTATCGTGCTTATAGGCGTAGACAGCGAAAACGTAAACGTAATAGTTAAGGACGAAGAGTTGAGCGAGGATGAATCCGTTGCGATTTATACGATAATTAACGAAGAATTGTCAAAATCGCCCGAAAAGGTTAAAATAATCTCGATTTCTTGAAAAAACGCTACACAAAACGCAAAAAATATGTTATTATAAAATATATTATTTGCGAGGTGACCAAATGGCGCATTTTTCGCGTGGGCAACAAGGCGTTAAAGAGGGAAAAATAACGTATAACAAAAGCATTGTAAGAAACATTGTTACGCTTGCTATTTCTGAAATTGAAGACGTTTCGTTAAGTTCGTCGAAAGACGCTATAAAAATTACGCATACGTCCGATAGTATAGACGTACAAGCCAACGTTATTATAAACAAAGAGCATTGCGTAACGGATATTGCTTTTAAAATACAGGAAAACATTAAAAGAAACGTTGAAACCATGTCCGAATATAAAATAGGCAAGATTGACGTTAATATAACGGACGTAGTTTTGGACGAAGAAACTACCGAACAGAAAAATTAAAAGAATGCCACTTCGGGTGGCATTCTTTCTTAAAAACCGCGGAGAAAATTATTTATGAGAAAAGACGCAAGAGAAACCGTATTCAAATTGCTTTTTGCCGATACATTCGGTGACGGACTCGAAAAAGATTTTATAGCGCGCACTATAAACGACGCTAAACTTAACGAAAACGACGCGACGTTTGCCAAAGAACTGCTTAAAACGGTTAAGGCGCATTACGACGAAACGATGCAACTCATATCGGAACTGGCATTAAACTATCATGCGGACAGGCTTTTCAGGGCGGATAAATGCGCGCTTCTCATCGCAATGACGGAAATGAAATATTTTGACGATATACCGCTTGTCGTATCTATCGACCAGGCGGTTTCGCTCGTTTCGAGATATTCTACGGAAAAGAGTCTTTCGTTCGTGAACGGCATACTTGCCGAATACAAAATGCGTTTGGAGGCAAAATAATGTCGGCAAAGATAATAGACGGTAAAGCGGTCGCTCAATCCGTTAAAGACGAGTTGAAGGAAAAAGTTTCGGCGTTGCCTTATAAAATTACGCTCGCCGTCCTTAAAGTAGGGAACGAT
>CAKQSC010000154.1 GCA_934271725.1 uncultured Clostridia bacterium | reverse complement strand
GTTTGAATAAGTCGCTTTCATTTCTTCCGCGCCGACGGATTTGTAATAAACGAAAATAAGCATGGCGTAAAACCCTAACGCGACTATACCGAGCAGGGTTATAAAATACCAGTATTTTTCGTCGAGAAGTAAAATAAGTATACCTACGGGACACATAATCAAAGTATACATAAGCGAAAACAAACCCGTTTTAAATATATACTTTGCAATTTTTAATTTGCTTTTTACCATAAAAACTCCGCATTTAACGTTTAATGTTATTATTATAACATTATTTAACGCGTATGTCAAAGTTTTTTTATAAAACCGCGGTACTCATAATACCGCGGTTTGCTTTTATTCGATATATTCGTAAACGGCGTTGCGCGTTAAAGAACAAAGCACCTCGTAAGGTATGGTTCCGTTCTCTTTTGCAATCACTTCCGCGTTTCTTTCTTCGTTTAAAATCTCGTAAACGTATTCCTTTTCTCCACGCACCGAAAAAACGTTCATACAAGGTCTGTTTATAACGTTTTTTACGTTGTAATTTATACCGTCGGCATAACCGCCGTAAATTACGGACGCTTTTCCGCAAAAATCCGTAAGATAATCTCCGTATAAAAACGGCTGACCTTTTTTTAAATCTTTTACGTCAAGAACCGAACAACTTATTTTCATACAACGTTTAAGGTTCGCTTTCTCCGTTTCAAAAGGCGTATATCCGTAAATCATAAGTCCCGGACGCACCATATCGAGATGAAAAATCCTTCCGATAAGTATTCCTCCGCTTGCAGAAACGTGCCTTATCGCCCTCGGAAACACCCTTTTCGTCATTTTGCACGGCATAACGAATTTCATCAACTGTTTTTTTGAGTACTCTACGCTTTTCGGATTAAATAAATGTGTAAACACTCCTGTAACTTCGACTTTTCCGCAAGTGCTCGCATTGAGCAAAATCGCTTGCAATTCCCTTAAATCTTTAACCCCGAATCTGTTCATTCCCGTATCGTATTTTACGTGTATATATGCCGTTTTTCCTATTTTTTTGGCACATTCCCTTATCGCGATAAACTGCCGAAACGAACATACGGCAAGAGTCAGCCCGTAAAATATTCCCCTCTGCACGTCTTTATCCGGCATTAAAACCAAAACAGGCTTCACTATGCCCGAAAGTCTTAATTCCACCCCTTCTTTAACGGTCGCTACGGCAAAATAATCGGCAATGCCCGATAACGCCTCGGCTACTTTTTCTTTACCGTGCCCGTAGGCATTCGATTTTACCACGGCGCAAAAATTTTTGTTATCCGTCAATCTTTTTATTTCAAGGGCGTTCGTTTTGATGTTATTAAGGTTTATCGTCGCTTTAATCATAATAAAATATATGCTTTAAAGCATAAAAAAAGACGAGAAACAATCTCGTCCCGATTTTTAATAATTATCCACCGCCAAAGCAACAGCGAGCGCGCCCTCGCCTATATGGCAGGATACGCTGAGCGATAACGGATCTATACCGCCGAACTTTGCAAGCGGAAAAAAGTTTTTCAAGTCTTTTTCAAACTCTTTTGCGTTTTCTTCGTTCATTGTGTGTGCAACGAAAATCACAAGTTTACCTTTTTCATACACGTCTTTGAGTTTACCGCTCAAATCTTTTGTAACCTCGTTAATCATTATGGTTTGCGCCTGTTTTACCGTTCTTGCAAGAGCAAGCCTTTCAAACTTACCTCCGTCCGAATAGAGCACGGGCTTAATTTTCAACACGTTGCCCAAAAGTGCCGCCGCGGGGCTTATTCTTCCGCCTTTTTTCAGGTATTTGAGGTCGTTCACCATAATATAAACGGAAGCAAGCGACGAAGTGTCTTCGAGATATTTTTTGATTTCCGTTGCCGAAAAGTCTTTCTTTGCCATTGCGACCGCTTCGAGAACGCTTTGCTTTTGGGTTACCGATATTCTTTTATTGTCTACGACAATAACTTTGCCGTTAAACTCTTTTGCAAGATTTTTAGCCGACTCGCAAGAACCCGAAAGCCCCGACGACATAGGAATATAAACGATATAATCCGCCGTTTCGAGTATCTTTTTGAAAGTTTCGCCCAAATCGTAAAGGGAAGGTTGGGAAGTCGCTATATCGACGTCCGTTTTCAAAAGTTCAAAAAACCTTTCCTGCGTAAGATTTATATTTTCAAAATATTGTTCGTCGTTTATAAAAAACGGCATAGGCACGATAATTATGCCCTCTTTTTCGGCGAACTCCGGCGTAATACCGGCGTTGCTGTCCGTAACTATCTGTATTTTTTTCATTCTGTTTCCTTATCGTTTATTTAAGCGTTTTGTTCTTATCGCCGTCGTTAAAATAGAGTATTCCGAGCGTATTAGGTCCGCAATGACTTGAAACCGTAGCGTTCGCGTAACTCGTATAAATAGTTTTAAATCCGTTTTCGACAAGCATTTCTTTAACGTCGCTTACCGTTTTGTCGTCAGACGACGAATAAGTTATAAACACAACGCTTTTATCGGCGTTTCCGAAATCAATCAGCGTATCTTTTACGTAATTTTTGACAACGACTTCGAGTTTACCGCGATATTTTCTGTCGCTCGTCATCTTGCCGTCTTTTACTATTATTCTCGGGTGAATACGTAAAAGATTCGCGCCAAACGCCATAAGCGCGCTACATCTT
>CAKQSC010000153.1 GCA_934271725.1 uncultured Clostridia bacterium | reverse complement strand
CCTGATAGCCCACGACAACGGAAAAACATTTCTCACTATTTACAACACATTAGCAAGTTTTGGTTATTGTGTAAAATACAAAATAATGGATTCTTACGACTTCGGCAATGTTCCTCAAACACGAAAGCGTATATTTATTGTTGCTTTTTTAGATTATAAAATTTGCAATTCATTTGTTTTTCCCGATAAAATACCTTGCTCAACAAAACTCAATGATATTTTAGATAAGACAATTAAACATGATAACATTTACTATTACACAGCAAACTCTTTTTACTTTGAAGAATTACAACGTATAGTAACCGACAAGAACGCCTTATATAAAATTAGAGATAACGGCATAACAAATCATAAATACTTTATTTGCCCCACACTTACTGCTAATATGGGAACATTTCCCGATAGAATTCCGATAATGCTAGATGATTATGGTATAAGAAAACTTACGCCGTCTGAATGTTTGGTTTTGATGGGCTTCCCAAAAAAATTTACTTTTAAAGGCATATCTCTGAATAGCGCATATAAACAGTGTGGAAACAGTGTTGTAGTACCTGTTGTTTACAGAATAGCAAAACAAATTAAAATTGCAATGTCATACTAATAATTTTAAATAACCAACTTTCCATATGCTTTAAAAAAGACGAACAATCGCTGTTCGTCTTTTTTTATTGTAAATAATTTGATTTAAAGTTCATCGAGGCGTTTTTACATTTATTTCACTCGCCCTTACGCAAGATTCTCCGAAAAACCGTTGGAATAAGTGAATGTATAGCCCGTTTCGGTTTTTTCTGCGAGTATGAAAGATTTTTTGCCGTTAAGTTCGCGTCTTACGTCGAATTTGTTTTCGCCACGCTTAACGATTTTATATTCAACACCGTCTGACTTTCCGTCTTGTTCGAGTTCAAAACTAATTTCGGTTTTACCGTTTTCGACTTCGATTTCTATTTCCGTTTCCTGAATCTTTCTGCCGTTCTCGTATATCTCGCACTCGTACGTCGTTTCATGCTCACCTGTTTCGGTTTCCGTAGAATAAGTAAACTTTACGTAATCCGACACGCTTTTTCTGATAACGAGTTCCAGTTCAAACTCTTTTTCGTCTGCCGATACTTCTTCTTTTCTCTTTCCGTCCGCTTCGTACGCTTTTTCACCCGACACAAGCACGCCTTTAAGCGTAGTTTCCGTTTCGGTTTCGGGTTCGTCGTCATCATCGTCTACTTCCGTTTTCGTACTCGTTTCGTCATAGTACATAACCGCGCTTTCGTTTCCGAAATTAACCGTCATTTTATATGCGTATACGGCAAAATCACCGTCTGCCTCCGTGCAAGCCTGTACGTCGGAAGATATTCCTCCACCTACTATCGAGTCAAACATAACCAAAGTATTTTTAATTTCCGCTACGTTATCGTCGGTAAACTCTTCGGGACGAACGGTTGCCACGTCTGCCGTATATGCGACCTTCGACGTTGAGTTATTTGTTTCCGCATTTAAGAAATTAGCACCCGACACCGCCGAAACGGCAAAAAAATCCGTGCTTGTGGTAAAGCCGTCGGCACCGCCGTTGTTTTTATTTTTCGATCCGTCCGTACAAGCGACGGTACCTAACGACAGAGCGGTTGCTACGGTAATGGTTGCAATAGTTGTGAATAATTTTCTTTTCATAATTTTTTTCTCCTTCTGAATTGTTCTTCGTATTTGTCAAGCATCTGTTTGCTTTCACTAAATATACGATTGATATATCGAACAATTCTCACTTTTTTGAAAAAATATTAAAAATTATTTCAATCGTCCCACAAACAATCTTTTACCAAATCTATAAGGTCCTCCATAAGTTCGGAATAATCGTCCTGCTTTTCGGATAATTCCCGCACGCTTTCGGTAAGGTCTTCGCAAGTTTCCTCTAAATCTTCTATAAACTCTTCAAAAGCCTCTTTATCTATCTTTTCGTTTAAGTTAAAATCTATCTCCGTTTTATATTTCAGAACGTATGCGTTTACTTTATCTACGTCGGAAGCCGATAAAATCACCTCTTTACCGTCATTATCGTAAACGGACAAATTTTTAATCAATTCGCGCGTCGCAGTGATTTTTTCATCTGCGATTTTTAAAACTTTCTTTTTGAACTCTTCCACAATGGCTTTTTCGTCTTCTTTTACGGTATGGTTTTCGTAATATTCTTCTATTTTGTCAAGTTCTTCGTCCGACAAAAAGAGAAAAGTTACGTCCCCGCCGATAACCTGTTCCATTATTTTTTCAATTTTAGACTGAACGTCGTCTTTAATAACTCGCGTTTTATGGTCGTATGCCGATATACGAACGACGCTACCCGAAACAATCAAACCTTTGTTTTTAAGTTCGGTAACAACCGATTGCGTTGCGACGTCTATATCTTTACCGACGTAATTTTTTCCGTACAAAAACACCACGCCGTCCTCGTTCAAACCTCTTTGCGCCGTTATTTTATCATCCTTATTCACCGAAAATGAAATATTAGGGTTAACGTCTATGACAACGTCGTACGTGGCGTATGCGGGTGAAAACGGCGAGGCATTATTTGAAAAGACTATACAAAGCGGTACTATTATAACGGCAAGAAGAGCGGTTGCAAGGCAAGCAAACCCGAACGGCCGACGAACGGATTTTTCCGAACCCCTTTTTACACC
>CAKQSC010000152.1 GCA_934271725.1 uncultured Clostridia bacterium | reverse complement strand
TACGTTCCAGTATTCTACGGGAACGAACGCCTGTATTTCGCGTTCTCTTTCGACGATAAGTCTTAACGCGACGGACTGTACTCGCCCCGCCGAAAGATTTGCCGAAAGTCTTCTCGTGGCAATCGGCGAAATCTTGTAACCGACTATTCTGTCGAGAACTCTTCTTGCCTGTTGCGCGTCAACGAGGTTCATATCTATTTTACGCGGTTTTTTAAGCGCGTCTTTAACGGCGTGTTCGGAAATCTCGTTGAACTCGATTCTGTTATCGTCGTTCAAATCCATTTTCAAAACTTCCGCAAGATGCCAACTTATCGCCTCTCCCTCTCGGTCCGGGTCGGTCGCGAGATATATCTTTTCGGCGTTTTTACACTTTTCCGCAAGTCTTTTTATGTCCGCTTTTTTCTTTGCTATTATTTCGTAAGTCGGCTCGAAATTCTTGCTGAAATTGATACCCATACGCCCTTCCGGCAAATCTCTTATATGTCCGCCCGAAGCGTCTACCGAAAAGCCTTTTCCCAAATATTTTGCTATCGTTTTTGCTTTTGAAGGCGATTCTACTATTACTAACTGCATTTATTCCTCCGAATATTATAAAGCCGAATATACGTTTCCGGCGTCTTTGACTACTTTTCCTTTTATTTCCAGCATCAACAGAACGGGCGTTATCTCTACTACGCTTTTCCCCGCTTTCTGCGCTAATTTTTCTATATGCACGGGTTCTTCTTTTATGATATCGTAAATCGACGTTTCTTCGTCGTCTGCTTCCGTTTCTTCCTTTACGGTTTTACTTTCAACCCCGTAAAAACTTAAAATGTCTTCCGTTCCCGTTACGAGATTTGCTCCGTTTTTAATAAGTTCGTTACACCCCTCGCCCGACTCTACTCCGAGTCCGTAAGGGAACGCGAAAACGTCTTTACCGTAATCGAGCGCGAAATTCGCCGTGTAACTCGTTCCGCTTTTCTTGCTTCCGCTGACTATCAGAACACCTCTCGACAATGCCGAAATAATTCTGTTTCTTATGGGGAACAGATACGGTTTGGATTTTATGCCGGGGTTATGTTCGCCCAACACCAAACCGACCGAAGCGACTTTATCTACGAGATACCTGTTCTGCTCGGGATATATGTCGTCTATACCGCTCGCTATAACGGATATCACGTTTCCGCTATCGAGCGCACCCTCGATTGCTTTTGCGTCCGCGCCCTGCGCCATACCCGTTACCACCACGAAACCGCTTTCGGCAATTTCTTTCGACACGTTTTCGCAACGTTTCAGCGTGTCCGGTAAAGTTTTTCTGCTACCTACTATTCCGAATTTATTCTTCTCTTTCAACAGGTTTACGTTTCCGCAACAATATAGTACCAAAGGCGGTAAATCTATAACTTTTAAACTTTCGGGATAATCTTTTGAATATACGGTTATGATTTCAAGATTTCTTCTTTTGAGAGCGCCTAAAATATATTCCGTATACCTTTCCGTATTCGAGCGTTGCATAAGAAGATACAATTCCTCACCGCCGTCGCTAACGATAAGGTCTTTGAAAAGATGAAACTTTTCTTTCAACTCTTTCGGCTCTTTAACAGATTTTACCATTTGCAGTTTCGTCTTATAAGTCAAATCGAGAAAACTGTCAAGCCATATAAGAGCGATTTCTTCTTCGTTGTATTTCATTCGCACTTCCCGTTATAAATTATTTATGTCTGTAACTTATCGCTTCGAGCAGATGTTTTTCCTTAATATCGTCCGACAAATCCATATCCGCTATCGTTCTTGCGACTTTAAGTATTCTGCTTCTCGCTCTTGCCGAAAAATGCAGACTTTTATAAGCCGATTTAAGTATGTTTTCGCAACTTTCCGAAAGTTCGCAATACTTGTTAATTTCCGCCTCCGTCATCTGCGAATTCGTAAATATTCCGTCACCGTTAAACCTTTCTCTCTGAATGGCTCTCGTACGGTTCACTCTTTTTCTCACTTCCGCGGAGGACTCTCCCTCTTCTTTATGCACAAGTTCTTCGTATTTTACACTGTCTACGTCTACCTGCAAATCTATTCTGTCGAGAAGAGGTCCCGATATTTTGCTTTTATATTTTTCTATCTGCGCCGGCGTGCAAGTGCAAACTTTGTCATGCGAACCGAAATTACCGCACGGACAAGGATTCATGCTTCCGCATAAAATAAAATCCGCGGGATACGTCGCCGTAGAGTTTGCCCTCGAAATGGTTATAACCCCGTCTTCGAGCGGTTGTCTTAACGATTCGAGCGTGCTTCGCATATACTCGGGCATTTCGTCCAAAAACAACACGCCGTTATGCGCAAGACTTATCTCGCCCGGCTTTACCGATTTTCCGCCACCCGTCATTGCGACCGTAGTAGACGTATGATGAGGACTTCTGAACGGACGAGCGGTAACTATTCCCTCGCTTTCGTCTATAAGCCCCGCAACGGAATGTATTTTCGTTACCGCAAGAGCCTCTTCGAGAGTCATATCCGGCATTATCGTCGGTATACATTTCGCAAGCATTGTTTTGCCCGTACCGGGAGGTCCGACAAACAGAACGTTATGCCCACCGCTTACGGCGATTTCCAACGCGCGTTTCGCAACCGACTGCCCTTTGACGTATTTAAGATCCGCGCTGTACGTTACTTTTTTAAGAACTTCCGA
>CAKQSC010000151.1 GCA_934271725.1 uncultured Clostridia bacterium | reverse complement strand
ATATACGGCAGACACGCGAACAAAGACATTGCCATCCAGCAAAGGCCTACGAGAAGGAAGCCGTCTCTTGCGTAAAGTTTTCTGTTATTCGGTTTTATCGTAAGCGAGAGCAACAGCCCCGCAAGGCAGGTGCCCGCCGAAGACAATCCGAGCCCCAACGAGTCGTAAAACTCCCCGTAACAAAGCCCGACGACAAACGCTATAAACATAAACACCGATTCTATTACGAGTATTTTTCCTACCGTTTTAAAAATCTTTTTAAAGTTCATATCAGTCAATTATATCGTCAAGTGTATCGAAATACAAATGTTTGCCTAACGCTACGACGGTATCTCCTTCGTTAAGTTCCGTATTACCGCTTGCAAGTTCCATATCTTTCCCGTGCATAACGGAAACTATAAGCGCGTCTTTTTTTATAGGCAAATCTTTAATGCGTTTGCCCGCGAGTTTACTGTCTTTGCCGACTTTAAACTCCGCCGCCTCGCCTTGTCCGTTAAACATTTTATACAGAGCGATAACCTCTTCGCCTTTTTTGCTTGCCATACTTCTTACCGTCTTTACGACGTTGTTCGCCGTTACGTTCTCGGTAGATACTATACAATCGAGTCCTATCTGCTCGAACATACCGCCTACGAGCGTATGGCTTATTTTGGTTATTACTTTCTTTACTCCCTTTTGTTGAGCGTAAAGCGAAAGAATGGAGTTGGTGTCATCCGCGCCCGTGAGCGCGACGAAAGCGTCCGCGTCTTCTATTCCCTCTTCGTTTAAAAGAGTTTCGCTTCTCGCGTCTCCGCAAACGACGCTTACGTAGTTAAGACGGCTTTGCATTTCTTCCGCTCGGGCTTTGTCTGTCTCTATAACCTTTATCTGAACGCCTACGCGCCCGAGTTTACCTATAAGCCTGTACGTGGCAAGCCCTCCGCCCGCAATCATAATCTTTTTCGGTCTTGCTTTGTAAACGCCCGTTTCCTTGAAAAAGTCGTTGAGCTTTTCCTCGTAATCGGCAACGCTTAACACGTCCCCCGCCTTAAACACGAAATCGCCTTTGGGAATAATCAATTCCCCACCGCGTTCCACTCCGCAAATAAGGAAAGGCGTTTTAAGTTTAGTTGCCGTTTCCTGAACGGAAAGCCCTTTTAACGGGGATATTTCGCTTATTCTGACCTCTGCAAGTTCGAGCCTGCCGTCTATGAACGTATCTACGTTTATCGCGGACGGGTAGTTAAGAATCTTTGCTATTTCGTCGCCGAGAGCGTAATCGGGGTTAACCGAATAGGAAAGTCCCAACTCGTCTTTAAGCAAAGCGAGATAGCCGGAATATTCGGGGTTTCTCACCCTTGCTATCGTCTGTTTCGCGCCTAACTTTTTAGCCGTCATACAGCAGAGTATATTCTTTTCGTCCGAAGAAGTGGTTGCGATAAGCAAATCCGCTTCGCCTACGCCCGCCTGCCTTTGAGATTCAACGCTTATCCCTTTTTCGTGAAGAGTCAGAATATCGTACGTGCCGGCAAGTTTTTTCAAAACGTCCTCGTTGGTGTCGAGCGCGGTTATGTCGTGCCCTTCCTGCGCAAGAGATTTTATTATCGTTTTGCCTATTTTTCCGCAACCGATTATTACAATTTTCATTTTCGTTACCGTATTCTACAAAATACGGGCTCCTTTTACATTTATTCTTTATTTATTCCCTTTACTACGTGTTAGTATCGGGTTATGGAAAATCTTCTGTCCGCGTCCCCCGCGTTGGGACTTATATCTTTGATTTTTTTGTTCCTTTTGTCCTGCTCCGTTATAATTTCCGTAAAATACATATTGCATTTAACGAGCGAAATCAAAACTCTGAAAGAAAAACCCGAACGGCAAAAACCCGCCCCGAAAAAGGAAAAGGGAGATATAACCGTAAAGTCGAAAGACATTAAGTCCATTTCTTTCAAAGACGACGTGGCGTAAACGAGCGAACGCATAAACCCCGTAACGTACGGTCTTTAAGTATTGCTTATCTTTTCGCCGTCGCCCCAAAGTCTTTCAAGGTGATAAAAATCTCTCGAAGAGTCGTCGAAAACGTGCAGAATAACGTCGCCGAAATCGATGACCGCCCATCTGCCTTCTCTTACGCCCTCTTCTCTCAAAGCCTTACCGCCGGCGGTTTCGACCGCCTCCGTAACCGCTTCGCACAGCGACCTTACGTGGGTAGACGACCTTGCGCTCGCAATGACCATATATTCCGTTATCGTCGTTTTTTCTTTTACGTCTATAACGGTTATGTCCTCGCCTTTTTTGTCGTCAAGCGCTTTGATTATTATATCTTTCAATTCTTTCGCTTCCATTTTTTACTCCTTTAATACGTATTGCTTATAGCACTCCTCGGTAAGATCGCAAAAATCGCTTTCCCGCGCGTTTTCGAGGACGTGCTTTCTTTTTTGACTTATACACTTCGCGAAACACTCGTCAAGATCTCTTTCGCGCGCTTCTCTCAACTCTTCGACGCCCTCGTAATCTCTTCCCTCTTCCGTCATATCCGAAACGAGAATTATTTTTTCGAGAACGCTTACGTTTCTTCTGCCCGTGGAATGATATTTTATGGCGTTTATAATTTCTTCGTCTTTGATTCCCAAAACGTTTTCCGCAACGAACGCGCCTAAAAACGCGTGCTCGACCGCTTCTAC
>CAKQSC010000150.1 GCA_934271725.1 uncultured Clostridia bacterium | reverse complement strand
ACGATAGCGTTGATCATGTGTTTAAAATAAGGCGCCCAGTTGATTCTCGAAGATACAAGGAACGTGTCGGAGCATTCAGAAGCGGTGCTTCCGTTATAAGAAACGTTGGGAACGCCTTTACTTTCACACATGGTGGGAGCGCCCATAGAGTCTGCGTGTTGACTTACGATTGCCGCGCCAGCACTTATCAAATTTTCTGCCGTACTTTTTTCAGCCGATTCGTCATACCAACTGCTCGTAAACTTAACTTTCATAGTAACGTCAATATCCGTACCTTCGAGAGCGTGTTGGATTCCGAGGAACCAAGAGGTATATCCGGACTTAACTTCCGCATACGGCCAAGCGCCTACGTAACCGACGATATATTTGCCGTTTTCCTGTTTAGCGGTTGTAGGAAGAGTGTTGTTGTCGATCATATCTTTAAGTTTTAAACCCGCAACTACGCCCGCAAGATATCTGCCTTCGTAAATAGAAGCGAATGCGTTGTGGAAGTTAGACAATTTTTCAACTATTTCTTTCGTTCCGGTAGCATGACAGAACTCTACGTTCGGGAACTCTTTTGCAGCCTTGATTATGTGCGATTCATGACCGAAACTGTCCGCAAAAATCACCTGACAACCTTGTTCCGCCATATCAACGGCCGCTTCGTAACAATCGTTGGATTCGGGAACGCCCGTTCTCATAACGAGTTGACTTTCGCTCATGCCGAGATCGCTCATAGCGGTTTTCATTGCATGTATAAAGTTCTTGTCGTAAGTAGATTCTTCACCGTGCAAACAGATAAGTCCTACTTTAACGTCTGCCAAAGCAACGGGTTCTCTTTTCGTTCCGGAATCTTCTCCGCACGCAATGAAAGAGAAACAAGACAATGACATCAAAATGCCGAGTACAATTGCTAAAATCTTCTTCATTAAAAAATTACCTCCTGCCCTTTCGGGTTTTTTAACTTAATTATTTACGAAAGACAATCACGTTGTCGTTCATACTTTCTATTTGCGCCAAAGACAGTAAATCTATACCGCTTGCACGCAATTTGTCGCCCGCGCCCTGAAAGGATTTTTCAATCCCTATCGCGACACCGCAAAGTTTCGCGCCTGCCTGATTTATAATGTCAATCAACGCATTGCACGCTTCTCCGTGAGCGAGAAAATCGTCTATAATAAGAACTCTGTCGTCACTTGCCAAATATTCTTTGGAAACGACAATCGTATTGTTATTTTGATGAGTATATGAAAATGCGGTGGAAGAATAAAAGTCGTCCGACATATTGCTTGTTTTGGATTTCTTTGCAAAAACGACGTTGCAATTAAAAAACTGCGCCGTAAGACAAGCCATACCGATCCCCGAAGCCTCGATAGTCAGTATCTTGTTTACACCGCAGTCCTTAAAATGCGAATATATTTCTTTACCCATTTCCGAAATCAACGAAATGTCTAATTGTTGGTTTAAAAAGGAACCCACCTTCAAAACGTTACCGGGCAAAACCTTGCCTTTATTCATTATCGTTTCTTCAAGAAGTTTCATTCGTACACCTTAAATGTTTTTCGGAAATTAAACAACCGCAAACGCCCGTTCGCTTTTGTTTACAGTTGGATTATAACTTAACGAAATCTAATTGTCAACGTTTAATTTTAATTTTGAAACAAAAAATTATATTTGTGCATTATGCACAAAGTATTTATCGATAATGCACAACGCACATTTTATACCGTCTACCGCAGAACTCATAATTCCGCCGGCATAGCCCACTTCGCCTATCGGGTACAGATTAGAGTGAGTTACGCTTTGCATTTTGTCGTTACGGAGCACTCTTACAGGCGAACTCGTTCTCGTTTCCGCACCCGTCAGAACGGCATCGCAGTCATCGAACCCTTTAAGCCTTTTTGCCATATCTTTAATACCCGCTTTCATGGGCTCCGTTATAAAATCCGGCAAAAGGTCGTTGAGATTCGCAAACTTAACCCCTATCGGATAACTCGGTTTCACTCTGCCCGTCGCAACTGATTTTCTGCCCGCGAAAAAATCACCCAAAAGACTTGCGGGCGCACAATAATCTTCTCCGCCGAGTTCAAACGCTTTTCTTTCGATTTTGCGTTGAAAGTCTATGCCTTTAAGAACGTTTCCGTCGCCGTAATCTTCTTTTTTAACCTGAACGACAACCGCGCTGTTAGAGTTCTCTCCGTCTCTTTTAAACTCGCTCATACCGTTTACGACGACGGCGTTTTCTTCGCTTGTTGCCGGCATAACGTATCCGCCCGGGCACATACAGAAAGTAAACACGCCCCTTTCGGATACGTTGCTCGTCAGTTTATAGTCGGCGGTGTCAAGATTAGGGTGATTGTAAAATCTGCCGTACTGCGCTTTGTTTATGTCGACAGCCGAATGTTCGATTCTGAAACCGATCGCCATATCTTTACGCTCCGTCATTACTTTATTATTATAAAGCATTTCAAAAGTATCTCTCGACGAATGACCGACCGCTAAAACAACTTCGCTTACGTTCAATTTAAAGGTCTTACCCGTACTATCCGACAGTTTGATTTTCTTTATCTTGTTTTCTTCCGCGGTAAAGTCCGTAAATTCGGTGTCGAAAAGAAAGTCTCCGCCGAGATTTATAATTTCTTTTCTGATATTTTTTACCGTTTCGGGCAATTTGTCGCTACCGATATGCGGTTTCGCGTCGTATAAAAT
>CAKQSC010000149.1 GCA_934271725.1 uncultured Clostridia bacterium | reverse complement strand
CTTATAAGAATGTTTACCGATAAGGAACTTAAAGAAGTCATAGACGATATGTTTATGGACGACACGGTAGACATTATCGAAGAAATGCCCTCGGGCGTAGTGAAAAGAATACTTAAAAACGCAAGCCCGACGGACAGAGCGACGATAAACGAACTTTTAGAGTATCCCAACGACTCCGCGGGTACCCTTATGACGACGGAATACGTCGCCTTGCGTTCATATATGACGGTAGACGACGCGTTCGATAAAATAAGAAGCACGGGCGTAAATAAAGAAACCATTTACACTTGCTACGTAACGGACGAGAAAAGAAAACTTCTAGGCATAGTTTCCGTAAAAGACCTGCTTCTCGCAAACAGAAAAGAAAAACTCGAAACCATAATGGAAAGCGACATAATCACGGTAAACACCCTTACCGATAAAGAAGAAGTCGGTTTGATTTTCTCCAAATACGACTTGCTCGCTTTGCCCGTCGTTGATAAAGAAGGCTGTATAGTCGGTATTATCACCATAGACGACGCCGTAGACGTCATTCAGGACGAGGCTACGGAAGATATTCAGAAAATGGCGGCAATGCTCCCCACGACGGACAGACCTTATCTGCAAACGAGCGTTTTCAAAATCTATCTGTCAAGGCTTCCATGGTTGTTGATTTTAATGGTTTCGGCAACCCTCACAAGTCTTATTCTCGGCTCGTTCGAGAACAAACTTATGGTATACGCCGCATTGTACGCGTGCGTTCCCATGCTTATGGACACGGGCGGAAACGCCGGAAGTCAGGCTTCCGTTACGGTAATCCGTAGCCTTGCGCTCGGCGAAGTAGAGTTTAAAGACATTTTCAAAGTTATATGGAAAGAGTTGAGAACGGCTCTTTTACTCGGTCTTTCCGTGGCGTTGGTATGTTTCGGAAAACTTCTTCTTATAGACAAACTTTACAACCCCGATATGAACGTATGGTACGCACTCGTCATATCCCTTTCGTTGTTTATAACGATTATAATAGCAAAACTCGTCGGGGCAATCTTACCTCTGCTCGTAAAGAAATGCAGGTTAGACCCCGCAGTGGTAGCAAGCCCCTTTATAACGACGATTGTAGACGCGGTATCTCTTCTCGTTTATTGCGGAATAGCGTTTTCGATATTACCCGCCGTCTTATAATAAACGATTTTATAGTAAAACAACCCGCCCGTTTCGCAAAAAAACGAAACGGGCGGGTTTTAGTTTAACGGACTAGACGGTATGTTTGCCTATTTGTTTTATGTTTTTGTCTTTCCCGTAATTCGCTTTTATCTTTTCGACACATTCTTTACGCAACTCCTGCAAACTTGACACCGCATCGTCGATAAACTTATTTCCCGTATTTTTCTCCTGTATCTTATATAGATTTTTTTCGGTTATTGTCTTCCGGTTTTCTTTCTCTGTTTCTATAATCCTCGTCCAACTTTTCCGCCCAGTCTCTGCTCTCGTCGAGAATAATACCCGTGTTTCTTCTCGATTTCGTCAATCTGAGGCTTATCGCATCGAAAAGCGTCTTCGTTCCCTTGCCGTCCGCATCGAAATTAGCCGACATAAACGAGGGTATCCCGTAAGTTTGCGCCGTCGTTATCGCGTCTATGTTCGCGCCGAGAAACAAAAACTTCCAACCCGACTCTTTTTGTTTGCTTTCGATCATCGATTTGATTTTTTCTTTTGAAAACTCGCGACTTGAATTTTCCTCTCCGTCCGTCGTTATAACGAATATCGTATGTTCCGGCACGTCTTCTTTTCTTGCGTAATTATGTATGTTTACTTTGCACAATCCGTTACGCAAAAGAACCTTTCTCCCCTTTTTTATTTTTACGGTTTTATGACAGATTTGTCATATAACGAAAAAAGCCCCGACGGATACGTTTACATACCCGTCAAGGCTCTTTTTTTGTTATTCTTAAATTATTTCTCGTCGATAAGCGCGACTATGTCGTTTACCGTTTTGATTCCCGACGCTTTGTCTTCGTCTATCTTTATGCCCGTTTCGTCCTCCAAAGTCATTACGAGTTCGACTATATCGAGGCTGTCCGCGCCTAAATCTTTTACGACTTCTTTATCGCCCGTAACTTCGCTTACGGGAATATTCAACTGCTCCGCTATCATTTTTGCAACTTTATCAAAAGTATTCATAAACATTTCACTCCTTTGTGTACATAATATAACACGTTTTCCGTTTTGTCAAGCGTTTAACCGTTTTCTTTCTTTTCGTTCATATTTTTCATAGAAAGGGCAATTCTGTTTTTCTTTACGTCGACGCCGATTACCCTTACTTTTACGACCTGACCGACTTTAAGAACGTCCGACGGGTGTTTTACGAATCTGTCCGACAACTCGGAAATATGAACAAGCCCGTCCTGATGAACGCCTAAATCGACGAACGCGCCGAAATCTATAACGTTTCTTACCGTACCCGTAAGCACCATTCCTACTTTCAAATCTTCGAGTTTCATAATGTCGCTACGAAGAACGGGTTTGGGAAGAGCGTCTCTTATATCTCTGCCCGGTTTAAGCAACTCGACCACGATATCTTTCATCGTAGGAACGCCTATTCCGCACTCCGTCGCCGTTTTTTCTTCGCCGTGCTTTGCAATCTTTTCGGGCAAATCTTTAAGGTTGCCTTCTTTTACGTCCTTGTCCGTATACCCGAACAGTTTTAAAAGTTTTTCCGCGCCGTCGTAAGATTCGGGGTGAA
>CAKQSC010000148.1 GCA_934271725.1 uncultured Clostridia bacterium | reverse complement strand
GCTTAATCCCGCCGAAATTATAGGAAATACCAAAACTTTCGACGTGTTTCAGAAATTACCCGTAATTACCCATAAAGTCATTAAAAACGTTACGCCGATAACCGATTATTATTTTTCTTCGACCTCTGCCGAAAAAATGATTAAAGAACAGTTTAACGTTTTGTCGCTTGACGGCTTGGGGCTTAACGACGAGCATATAATTTCCGTCTGCGGTGCTTTGCTTTCATATCTCAAAGACACGCAAAGACACGTAATGAAAAACATATCGAAAGTCGATATAGTCGATGTAAACAATTTTATGAAACTCGATTCGACCGCCATAAGAAATCTCGAACTCGTAAAAACGAGTTACGGCGGAAAAACCTACGGCTCGCTTTTATGGCTTCTCGATAAAACGAAAACGGGAATGGGGGCAAGAACGCTCAATTCCTGGATACTGAATCCTCTTATCGACAAAAATAAAATAGACCAACGTCTTGACGCGGTCGAAGAACTGTTTTCTTCGCCTCTCGTAAGGCAAAGTTTGTCCGATTTACTTAAAAGCGTAAAAGATATCGCAAGGCTTTCAAACAAAGCGGTAAACGGAAATATTACGCCCAAAGACTGCCTTGCTCTTAAAAACTCTTTGACGGCATTGCCTAGTTTAAAGTTTCAACTTTCCGTTTTGACTTCCGATTTGATAAATAAAATCAACGCGAGCATAGATCCGATAGAGGATATTTGTTCTTTGCTCGAAAAGGCTATCTGCGCGGACGAAACGCCGTCTAACACCAAAAATCCCGGATTTATAGCAAAGGGCTTTAATAAAGAGTTGGACGAATACAGAAGTATTCGCGACGGCGGAACGGCTCTTATCGCAAAAATGGAACAGGAAGAACGTGAGAAAACGGGTATTAAAACGCTTAAAATACATTATAACAGGGTTTTCGGGTACGGAATAGACGTTACGAATTCGTTTAAGAATCTTGTACCGCCACATTACGTGCGCCGTCAGACGCTCGCAAACGCCGAAAGATACGTTACGGAAGAACTTAAAGAGTTGGAAGAGAAAATACTCACGAGTACGGACAACGCTTTAAGACTCGAACAAGCGTTGTATAAGGACGTCGTCGAAAAAATCGCCGACAGATTCACGGCGTTTAAAAATACGTCTTATGCGATAGGCGTGCTAGACGTGCTTGTTGCCTTCGCAACCGTATCGAGAACTTACGGTTACTGCAAACCGAATATTTTACCGAGCGGAAAGGCTTTAAGCATAGTCGACGGAAAACACCCGGTTTTGCTTGCTATTTCCAAAGAACAGTTCGTTCCCAACGATACTTATCTTGACGCCGGCGACAGCAGAACGATGATTATAACGGGACCGAATATGGCGGGTAAAAGCACGTATATGCGTCAGGTCGCATTGATTACTTTAATGGCTCATATCGGGTGCTTCGTACCTGCAAAAGAGGCAGATATTCCCATAACGGATAAAATATTTACGAGAGTAGGAGCGAACGACAATCTGATATTCGATCAAAGCACCTTTATGGTCGAAATGACCGAACTTTCGTATATACTTCTCAACGCCACGAAAAACAGCCTTATAATTCTCGACGAGATAGGACGGGGTACAAGCACGTACGACGGGCTTTCCATTGCATGGGCGGTTATAGAGTACATAACGGAAAAAATCGGAGCAAAAACTTTGTTTGCAACCCACTACCACGAACTCACCGAACTCGAAGGGAAAATGGACGGCGTGAAAAACTATAAAGTAACCGTAAAGGAATATAACAACACGGTAATATTTTTAAGAAAAATCATGCGAGGAGGGGCGAACAGACGTTTCGGTATAGAAGTTGCGGGACTTTCCGGCGTTCCCGAAGTAGTTACTTTGAGGGCAAAAGTTCTTTTGAAACAACTTGAAAAGACTTATAAAAACATAAACCCGGACGCAAAACGTAACGCCGACGAGAGCAAGCCCGAATTAAGCGAGGTTGAAAGAATTATAAAGGACATCAACTTCAATAACCTTACCCCGATGAACGCTTTCGACATTCTGCACGATTTGCAAGAGAAAATAAGGAAAAACGATTTATGATAAACGTTTTGGACAGCAGTATTTACAACAGAATATCAGCGGGAGAAGTCGTTGAAAAACCCGCTTCCGTAGTTAAAGAGTTGGTGGAAAACTCGATAGACGCCGGCGCGAAACATATAACCGTTGAAATTGCGGGTGGCGGAATCGACAAAATAAGAGTAATAGACGACGGTGCGGGAATAGAAAAAGACGATTTGAAAAAAGCGTTTTTACCGCATGCGACAAGCAAAATATCCTGCGCGGAAGATTTGGAAACCATTTATACTTTGGGTTTCAGAGGCGAAGCGTTGGCAAGCATAGCGTCCGTCGCAAGGGTTACCGTTACTACGAAAACCAAAAACGACGATTACGGCTATAAACTGCATATAGAAGGCGGAGTTATGGGCGAAGTAACCGTCGGCGCTGGCGTAAAAGGTACCGAAATGGTAGTTGAAAATCTGTTTTTCAATACGCCGGCTAGGGCAAAGTTCTTAAAAAAGCCTAAAAGCGAAGAAAACGACGTAACTGACGTTATACAACGCCTTGCGATAGCGAACCCTAACGTTGCGTTTACTTATACCGCAAACGATAAACTCGTTATGATGGATTTCGGTCTCGGACTTGACGATACCGTTTTCGGCATATACGGCAAAGAG
>CAKQSC010000147.1 GCA_934271725.1 uncultured Clostridia bacterium | reverse complement strand
CCCTGTACCGGAAATCCACTCAGTCGGGCTTACATGTTCTTCTAGGTGCGTCGCGTGAGAGGCAGTCTGCGTTAAGGAGCGTTGATACCAAGGTCTTATGCAACGTCGCTTTGTGAACCGCGTTAGGATAGGGATATAGCATCGCTAAGCAAAATACGGCGTGTGATGTAAGGTTACTTTGGAGTAGCCACCTGTCGCAAAAACGCTTTGGCGCTTCGTAACGAAAAGAACTTCACAGTATTTTGAAACCGAACGGTCGATTTTTTCGACCGTTTTTTTGTTTGCCGATTTTTTTGTTTTTATTCCCCCTTACGCCCTTGACAAGCATTTTAAAGGGTGCTATAATAAAATAAACATTTGTTTATTAAGGTGCTGTATGATTGACGAAGAAAGACTTAAAATACTTACGGAATCGGCAAAATACGACGTGTCCTGCTCCTCTTCCGGCTCGAACAGAAAAAACACGGCAAACGGAATCGGCAACGCTCATTTTGCGGGCATTTGCCATTCTTTTACGGAGGACGGGCGTTGCATTTCTCTGCTTAAAATACTTATGTCCAACAGATGCAATTACGACTGCCTGTACTGTATAAACCGCCGTTCAAACGATATTCCGCGTGCGGAAGCCACACCCGACGAGTTATGCGAACTCGTTATGTCCTTTTACAAACGAAATTATATAGAAGGATTGTTTTTGTCGTCGGCGGTTTGTTACTCACCCGACAAAACGATGGAACTTCTTTTGGAAACGGTTATAAAACTGAGAAAAGTATACGGTTTTAACGGATATATACATTTGAAAGGAATACCGCACGCGGACGAATTTTTAATACGGCGAGCGGGCGATTTCGTTGACAGAATGAGTTTCAATATAGAACTTCCGAGCGAAAAAAGCCTTAAACTGCTTGCTCCGCAAAAATCGAAAGAATCGCTTTTAAAACCTATGGGAATGCTTGCGAAAAACAAATTATACCGTTCCGACAAAAGCAGAAAAACTTACGGCAAAAAGTTTTTGCCGGCGGGGCAGACCACGCAGATGATTATAGGCGCGTCGCCCGAAACGGACGGGCAGATATTAAAACTTACGCAGGGACTATACGATATCTACAAACTGAAACGTGTTTACTATTCGTCTTATATTCCCACCAACTTCAAAACGGAATATCTTCCTACCGAGAAAACCCCGCTTCTCAGGGAACACAGATTATATCAGGCGGACTGGCTTATTCGTTTTTACGGATTCACCGCGGACGAGATAGTCGGGCAGAACGGCAACCTTTCGACCGAACTCGATCCCAAATGCGCGTGGGCGTTGCGAAATATAGGACTGTTCCCCGTAGAAGTGAATACCGCGCCGTTCGAGGTTCTTGTCAGAGTTCCCGGCATAGGACTGCGTTCCGCATACAAGATAACGGAAGCGAGAAAGTACGCCAAACTCGATTTTTCCGACCTGTACAAAATGAAAGTAGTGCTTAAACGGGCGGTATACTTTATAACGTGCAACGGAAAATATCAGGGCGTTAAAGACGAACGGCAAATTAAACCGAGACTCATTTTATCGGCGGATCTTACCCCGCCCGAGCAGTTGAGCATGTTTTCCTCCGCCGAAATAAAACAAAGCGTTCTTACGGGTGAGTTATGACCGTATTTTATATCGAACAAGGGATCATACCCTTTCTGTCTGCTATCTTCGACGCTTATTCGAGCAAGATTTTCCCCGACGTGATAACTACGGAAAAGACTTTCGCACAGACTTTCGACACGTGCTTTTACGAGCCCGAACAAAACGAAGAACACGCTCTTCGCGTAAAAAAAGCCATAATAAAATACGGCGGTAACCAAACTTACGAGGACGTTAAAGACTGTTTGCGTTCCTGTTCGGGAGCAAAGGAAACGACGGCATACGAATACGTTAAACTTCTTTTAAAAGAAAAAAGGTATATCGGCACGATGTTTTCCGAAACAGCCGTTTTAAACTTTGTCGATACGGTGAAAAAAGTAAGAAACGAGGTTCACCGCATGTACGGGTTTTTGCGGTTTACGGAACTCGAAAACGGAAACTACTACGCGCATTACACGCCCGACAACGACGTTACCGATTTAATTATTCCGCACTTCGCCGAAAGATTGAAAAATTGCAAGTTTGCCATACACGATACCCGTCGCGGAATTATGGGAATATACGACGGAAAAAATTACAAAGTTTTTCGCACGGACAGAATGGCGGAAATAACCCTTTCGGAAGAAGAAAAGAAAATGCAAAATCTATGGAAAGAATATTATTCTTCCGTAAACGTGAAAGAACGTAGAAACAAGAAAACGCAGGACAATTGCCTGCCTTTAAGGTATCGGGAAAACATGACGGAGTTCGAGCCGAAAACTTAAACATCAAAAACGGCGGTCGATTTTCGACCGCCGAGTATCCTATTAAAATAACGTATAAAAAGAAAAATCCCCTTAACCCTACGGTTAAGAGTACCCTTTGATTTGTTGAAATCAGAACTTGTTGTTGTTCATAAACATAAGCCATGCCATAGGAACGTTTTCAAGTTTTTCAAACAAACTTTTCTTGTTCTTCTTGTTGTCCTTCATAATAATTTCTCCTTTTTCTATTATTAAAAACGGAAAACACAAGACACATTCAGTTTTTAACCGAAAATGCTTTTGCTTTTCCGATTTCGCCTATATATTACCACTAAACAACCCCGTTGTCAAACGTTTGACACGG
>CAKQSC010000146.1 GCA_934271725.1 uncultured Clostridia bacterium | reverse complement strand
GTAGGATACCTCGATGAAAAAGACGTACCCGAGCAGAAAAACGCTTCTGTGAAAGTGGGCGGATTTTTGAAAGGTTGCAGAATAGGTTTCGATGCCGGCGGTTCGGACAGAAAAGTGAGCGCGGTTATAGACGGAAAAGTGGTGTACAGCGAAGAAGTCGTGTGGAATCCGAAAGTAACGGAAGATCCTCATTATCACTATAACGAGATTTTGACGGCTATGAAAACGGCTTCGAGCAAAATGCCGAGAGTCGACAGTATAGGCGTATCTTCCGCAGGCGTTTACGTCGACAATAAAATAATGGTCGCTTCTTTGTTTATAAAGGTAGACAAGAAAAAATACGGCGATTACGTTAAAAATATGTATATAAACGTGGCGAAAGAGATGGGCGCGCCGATAGAAGTCGCAAACGACGGCGACGTTACGGCTCTTGCCGGTAGCATCGATTTGAACGATAACAGAGTTTTGGGTATTGCTATGGGCACAAGCGAAGCGGTCGGTTATATCAACAAAGACGGCGGAATAAACGGTTGGCTCAGCGAACTTGCGTTCGTACCCGTAGACTTTAACGAAAACGCTATGGCGGACGAATGGAGCGGAGACGTAGGCGTAGGTTGCAAATATTTCTCGCAGGACGCCGTTATCAAACTTGCGGAAGCGGGAGGATTTAAGTTTGAAGAAGGTCTTACGCCGGCGCAGAAACTGAAAGTAATTCAGGGACTTATGGAAAAAGGAGATATTCTTGCAAAGAAGATTTACGAAGATATAGGCGTTTATCTTGCTTACACCATTCCGTATTACGCAAAGTTTTACGATATAAAACATATTTTGCTTTTAGGCAGAGTTACGGGCGGTTCGGGCGGTAACGTCATACTCGAAACGTGCAGAACGGTTTTAAAAGAAGAATATCCCGAATACGGTAATATCGATATAAGTTTACCGGACGAATCCAACAGAAGAGTGGGGCAGAGCATTGCGGCGGCATCGCTTTATCCCGATATAGAATAAGGAGTTTTGAATATGAAAGTAATAATAACTAAAAATTATGACGAAATGAGTGAAAAAGCGTTTGAAGTTATGGCAAACGTCGTGAAAAACAAACCTGACGCGATAATAGGTCTTGCAACCGGTTCGACGCCCGTAGGTTTGTACAAGAACATGATTAAAGACCATAAAGAAAACGGAACGAGTTACAAAAATATTAAAACCACAAACCTTGACGAGTACGCGGGGCTTGACTATACGAGCGATCAGAGTTATATCTACTTTATGAGGAATAATCTTTTCGAACATATAGTCATCGACCTTAAAAAGACTAACATAGAAAACGGCAAGGCGACGGACAGACAAGCGGAATGCGACAGATATAACAAACTGCTTGAAAATATGCAACAGGATATTCAGGTTTTGGGAATAGGTTCCAACGGACACATAGCGTTTAACGAACCGGGAACGCCTTTCGGTAGCGTTACGCATATAGTAGACCTTACCGAAAACACGATAAAAGACAACGCGAGATTTTTCTCTTCTATCGACGACGTTCCACGTCAGGCGTTTACGATGGGTTTAAAAAACATTATGAACGCAAAACAGATATTGATACTCGCAAACGGAAAAAACAAAGCGAAAGCCGTTTACGGGCTTGTTAAAGGAGAGGTTACTACGGAAGTTCCCGCAAGTATATTGCAGTTGCACCCCGACTGCGTTCTCGTGTGCGACGAAGACGCCGGAAGTCTTATAAGATAAGGTGAAATATGAAAGCGTTTAAAAATGTAAATATATACGTCGAAGGCGCCGGGGTTGTCAAAACGGATATGACTTTCGGCACCGAAATAGAAAAAATCGGTAAAACGGTAGAAAATGCCGAAATAATTACCTTGCCCGAAGATGCGGTTGTCGTTCCCGGGTTTATTGACGAGCATATTCACGGAGCCGGCGGTTCGGACGCAATGGACGGCAATTTCGATGCGCTTCATACTGTTGCGGACACGGTAAAAAAGGAAGGGACAACGTCCTTTCTCGCAACGACTATGACTCAAAGCAAAGAAAATATTTCAAATGCTTTGAAAGCGGTAAAAGAATATATGAAAGTCGATCCGAAAGATTGTGCCGGAATACTCGGGGTACATCTCGAAGGACCTTTCATATCACCCAAGCACGTAGGCGCGCAACCTCTCGAATACGTTGCGAAACCCGACGTAAAGACGTTTAAAGAATATAACGAAGTAAGCGGAAACGCCATAAAAATAGTTACTCTCGCTCCCGAAGAAGACGGAGCGGAAGAACTTGTTAAATATTTGTCGGATAACGGCATAGTCGCATCCGTCGGACATAGCGGAGCGAAAAACGCGGAAGTGCAAAAGGCTATCGAGGCAGGCGCAAAAAGCGTTACGCATACGTATAACGCGCAAAGTCCTCTTCATCACAGAGAAATAGGTGTGGTCGGAAGCGCGCTTTTATACGACGAACTAAATAGCGAACTTATTGCCGATACAATTCACGTTTCCGTGCCGGCAATAAAACTTCTTGTAAAATGCAAACCGTCGGATAAACTTACTTTGATTACCGACGCAATGAGAGCGAAAGGCTTGGGCGACGGTGTGAGCGAACTCGGCGGACAGACCGTTTACGTTAAAGACGGCGAGGCGCGTCTTAAAGACGGAACTCTTGCGGGAAGTGTTCTCGTAATGAACAGAGCGGTTAAAAATCTCGTCGAAAAAGCGGGTGTTCCGTTTGAA
>CAKQSC010000145.1 GCA_934271725.1 uncultured Clostridia bacterium | reverse complement strand
CTCTCTTATACTTACCAACACGTCTTCCGGCGCGTCGGTTCAGCATAATCTCCATAATTATGCAGTTGTCAATCTTCATAAAACGGCGACTGCCGTTCGCCACCTTTTTCGCGGTAGCCTACATATAATAACATTATTGAAAGTGTAAGTCAAGCATTTTTTATCGGTTTATAAATATTTTTGTAACTTTTTTTAATTTCCGTAAACTATCTTTTCAAACGCCGTTTTTATCCTTTCGAGGCGAGTTTCGCCGTCTTTGAAATCTTTTGCCTTTACCGAATAATATACTTTAAGTTTAGGTTCCGTTCCGCTTGGTCTTACGCAGACGAATCCGCCGCCTTTCAGTTCGTAAAGCAAACAGTTTATATTATCGTTTTCAAGCATTTCTATCGCGCCGTCTTCCGTAGTTCTCGTTCCCGACATATAATCGCGGGTAGCGACGACGTCCGTATCGCCGATTTTATTCACCGTTTTCTTTCTTAACGATTCTACGACGGCGTTCATTTCGTCCATTGCGCGCAAACCGCCGAACGCTTTGCTTACGTTTACGTCTTTGAAATAGCCGTATTTCGCGTATATCCGCATAAGTCTTTCGTACACGCCTATGCCGATATAATTATAATAGCACACCATTTCGGCGAACAGCATACTCGCGACGACGGCGTCTTTATCTCTTGCGTGAGTTCCCCTTAAATAACCGCAACTTTCCTCGAACCCGAAAACGAAGGTATGCTTTTTATCCACCTCGCTTTCGTGTATTTTTTCGCCTATAAACTTAAACCCTACGGGAACGTCGAAAATCTCGACGCCGTAATCGTCCGCAATCATCTTCGCAAGAGCGGTCGAAACGAAACTTTTAACGACCATTGCGTTTTTCGGCAAAGCGTTTTCTTCTTTAAGTCTTCTCAAAACGTAATCGAGAAGAAGAATACCCGTCTGATTGCCGTTGAGCGCGACAAACTCGCCCTTGTCGTTTCTTATGGCAACGCCTAATCTGTCGCAATCCGGATCCGTGCCGAATACTACGTCCGCACCCGTTCTGTCGGCAAGGTCTATACCCATCGCGAGAGTTTCTTTAAACTCGGGGTTGGGAAGTTTTACGGTAGAGAAATCAACGTCCTTGCAAACTTGTTCTTTAACAACCGTTGCGTTTATGCCGAGCCTTTTAAGAACGGTCGTTACGGGAACGTATCCGCTACCGTGCACGGGTGTGTATACTAATTTAATGTTTTTACCCACCTTTTTAACCGCTTCGGCCGAAAGAGTGAGTTTAAGAAGTTCCGCGTAATATCTTTCGTCCGTTTCTCTTCCTATGATATGAACGTATTTATCGTTTATTCCGTTTACGCAATCGAACTTTTTAAACTTTACGTCGAAATAATCTTCGCACGAGTTTATGTACCCGACGACCTCGTCGGTTGCCTCCGGCGACATCTGCGCGCCGTCCGGACCGTACACTTTATAGCCGTTATATTCTTTCGGATTATGGCTTGCCGTTATCATTATACCCGCCGTAGCCATGCGATCTCTTACGCCGAAAGAAAGCATAGGCACGGGACGCACGTCGTCGTAAATATACACGTTTATTTCGTTTTCGGACAAAACTCCCGCCGAACAGAGCGCGAACAACTCCGAATTCTTTCTCGTATCGTACGAAATGACAACACCCCTTTCTTTCGCCTCGCTACCGAGCGATTTTATATAATTCGCAAGCCCCTGCGTTGCCTTTGCGACGGTATAGACGTTCATCATATTCGTACCCGCGCCGAGTATACCGCGCATACCCGCCGTTCCGAACTCCAACGTTTTGCCGAAACGGTATTCTATTTCTTTGTCGTTACCTTTAACGGCGAGCAAATCTTCTTTCAGTTCGTCGTATTCGACTCCGTTTAACCACTTTTCGTATTCCTTATCGTACATGATACGCTCCTTTATACATAATGTATTCTATTTATTTCTGTTGAAGTCTTGGTTATAGCCCGCCGTCTTGTAAATCAATTCGTTTGTGAAATACTTGTCCGCGATTCTTACCGACCAGTTATCTTCGCCGACCTTGCCGGGCGTGTTTATTCTGAAACTTCCGTCAAGCAACAATAAGTCGTGCAACGGAATTATACACAAATCCGCGTCCGACGCGAGCGCAAGTTTAGTCATTGCCTCCGCAACCGACTTGTCCGAAGAAAGTTTTTCTTCGATTCCCGCGTAAGCGAGTTGTTCTTTCACCATTCTTATATGATTTTGTTTTAATTCGCCCGTAAGACCGTTTACAAGTCCAAGCAAAGTATCGTTATCGTGCGTACCCGTATAGCATACGCTGTTTTTCTTTATATTCTTTAAAAGGTAGGGGTTATCGCCGTTGCCGTCGAAAGCGAACGAAATCACTTTCATTCCCCTGTACCCCGTCGATTTCAAAAGAGCGTACACCCCATCGTCGAGAGTGCCTAAATCTTCCGCGATAAATCTGTCCGACGGATATATTTTGTTAAGTTTGGCGAAAATCTTTTTACCCACGCTGTCGTTCCACTTGCCGTTCACCGCCGTCTTTTCGCCGTATTTCACACTGTAAAACCTGTCGAACGCGCGGAAATGGTCAAGGCGAATAACGTCGTACAGTTCGAGCGACTTGTTTATTCTGTCAATCCACCATGAAAACCCTTTCTTTGCCTGATAATCTACGTCGTACACGGGATTTCCCCAAAGCTGACCGTCTTTGCTGAAATAATCGGGCGGTACCCCCGCGACTTCCG
>CAKQSC010000144.1 GCA_934271725.1 uncultured Clostridia bacterium | reverse complement strand
CAAATTATTTGCGAAAAAAAGCAAAAACGAATGACACTCTTTTCGCTTTTTGTTATAATATAAAAAGAGGACGGACGATATGGAAAAATACGCTTGGAAAGCAGAAATATTAGACGGAAAAAAAGACGAATACGTAAGACGCCATAACGAAATATGGCAGGAAATGAAAGACGTTCTTGCAAAGGCGGGTATACGCAATTATTCTATATGGGTTTGTGGTAACGAACTTTTCGGTTATTACGAGTGCGAAAAGGGCGTCGAGTACGCTTCGAGGGTTCAGCGGGAAAGCGAAGTCGTTGACAAGTGGAACGAGTATATGAAAGACGTTATGTATATGCCCCTTGACGAAAAGACGGGGGCGCAACCGCTTTTGGAAAAAATTTTCGAGTTCGGAGACAAAGATGAGTAAAAAGAGTAAAGGTTTCGTTACAATACCGACGGACGCGAGTTACGTCGAAGAAACTAAAAAGTTTATGGAACTTTGGGGCGCGGATGCCGTGAGAGATTGCGACGGCGTTAAACTTCCCGAAGATTTAAAGCAATTCGGTTGCGACGTGTATAAGGCGTATTTTATCGTACGCGAAGACCACGAATACGCAAAATTACACAAAGAGTACCGTCAGAACGTCGCTCTGACGACGAAAAGAATACTTTCGACGGGCGGTGATATGAAAACAGACCTGCTCGACGGACTGTTTAAAGAAAGTCTGGAAGTCAACGCGACGGAATATAAAAGATTCTGGCAGGTTATCGACAGAACGACGGGCAAACTTCACGACGAATGGGAGTATCTAGGCGAAAATATCGTCGAAATCAAAAATCCCGTAAAGTTTCACGAATACGCGGTGAACTTTTTCGCATACAACGCGTGGGATCCCGTGCAGATATACAATTATCACGTAAACGGCTGGACTTGTGAAAAGGACGTCGATATGGATCCCGTTTATCCCGACGCGCTAGGTCACATGCTTATGCGTATGGAAGAGTGGCTTAAAAACAATCCCGACGTTACGGTTGTCAGATTTACCACTTTTTTCTACAATTTTTTCATTGTGTACGAAACGGGTTACAAACAAAAAATATGGGACTGGCACTCTTACGCTATGACCGCTTCCCCCGCTATGTTCGATTTGTTTGAAAAGGAAACGGGCGAAAAAATGACGCTCGAAGATTTAATCGACGGGGGAACGTATTCAAACAGATTCGTAATACCTAAACCCGTTACGAAAAAATATATAGATTTCGTGCAGAGAAAGTGCGCTTCGTGGGCAAAGTTATTCGTCGATTTGTGCCATAAATACGGCAAACGCGCAATGATGTTCGACGGCGACCACAGAATAGGCACGGAACCGTATTCACCCTATTTTAAAGATATCGGGCTTGACGCCGTAGTCGGCGCGCCGTCGAGTTCCGTTTATATTCGTCAGATAGCGAATATGACGGGGGTTAAGTATACCGAGGGCAGACTCAACCCGTACTTTTTCCCCAACGAGTGTCCCGGCGACGACAAGGGAACGGAAATATTGAACTGGTTCTGGGACAGTATGAGAATGGCTATGCTCATTAAACCTATCGACAGAATAGGTTTCGGGGGCTATCTCAAACAAGTCGAGCATTACGAAAAACTTAAACGCAAAATAACGGAAGTCTGCGACGAGTTCAGAGAGATAAAATCGGCTGTCGGCAAAGCGAGTTGCAAAACAAAAGCAAAAGTCGCCGTGCTTACTTTTTGGGGCAGGCAGGATACCTGGATGATGAACGGCGTGTTCGTAGACGATACCCGTCAGGGCGGTTATTATTACAATTCGCTTATTTTCGCGCTGTCCGTTCTTCCCGTAGACGCGGATTTCATTTCGTTCGAGGACGTAAAAGAAAAAGATTTAAGTAAATACGACGTCATAATATCGGACGGAATGCCCGGCACGTCCTTTCAGGGTGGCGAGTGCTGGAAAGACGAACGCGTTTTAGAAAAATTACGCGCGTACGTATACGACGGCGGAGGCTTTTTGGGCGTCGGCGAGCCTAGCGGTTATTCTTTCGGCGGAAGATATTTTCAGTTGTCCGACGTTCTGGGCGTGGAAAAAGAACAAAACGCCACTAATTTCGAGTTGAGAGAACAAGCAGAGGTTAAAAGCGGACATTTCATTACCGACGGCATAGATTTAAGCAAAATAAAGTTCAACGAAAATATGAGAGACGTATATCCTTTGACCGCAACTCTTTTATCCGCTCGATTCGACGCGGAATATCCTCTCGGGGCGAAAAACGCATGTCATGCGGACTTTGCCGTGAACGAATACGGCAAGGGAAGAAGCGTTTACCTTTCGGGCATAAACAATTGCGAAGAAGCGTATCGGTTCGTTTTAAGAACGGTTTTGTGGCTTTCGGGCAAAGAAAACGAAATAAAGGTGAATATTGCCGAAAATCCGTCGGCGCACGTGTATTATTACGAGCAAAACGGTTTATACGCCGTTTGCAATTCCTCGGCGACCGAAATCGACACCGTATGGCGCGACGCGGAGGGTAAAGAAAGAAAAATAACCCTTGAACCGAAAGAAATAAAGTGGATTAAAGGATAAGATATGATTAAAGTTTTACAGTACGGAGAAGGCAATTTTTTAAGGTCTTTCGCAGATTATTATTTCGACGTTTTAAACGAAGAGGGTAATAATTACGAAGTGAATATAGTAAAACCCGCGCCTTTCGGAAACTTAAACAAGTTTAAGGCGCAAAACAACGTTTATCACGTTATTTTAAGGGGAACGGAAAAAGGCGAAGAAATCGAAAAGGTAAGAGAGATA
>CAKQSC010000143.1 GCA_934271725.1 uncultured Clostridia bacterium | reverse complement strand
AAAGAAAGATTGTGATTTAAAAATAGTTTTCGGTAACCTTTACGATTACGATGCCGTATTATCGGCGGTAGAGGGGGCGGACTACGTTTTGCACATGGCGGCGATAATTCCGCCTAAATCCGACTATGACGCCGAACTTACGTACAAGACGAATTTTGTCGGTACGAAATGCCTTATTGACGCGATTGACGAACTCGGTCTTAACGATACCGTAAAGTTCGTTAATACGGGTACTGTCGCGGAATACGGAAACAGAGATTATCATCACCCGTGGGGCAGAGTCGGAGATCCTCTTGTTTGTAGCATTTACGACGTGTACGGCGCAAGCAAAATAAAGGCGGAGCGTTACGTTCTTGACAGCAAAATCGAAAAATGGGTTTCGCTAAGACAAACCGGAATGTTGTACGACGAATTGCTCGATAACCGCACGGACGGGCTTATGTTCCACACCGTATGGAATTGCCCGATAGAGTGGTCGACAGACATAACCAGCGCCGTTTTATTAAGTAATTTACTAAAAAAAGACTGCGACGGCACCTTGCCTGAAAACTTTTGGAAAAAATGCTATAACATAGGCAACGGAGCATCTTCGAGGGTTACCGGTTACGATAGCGTTGATACCGGGTTTAAACTTATGGGTGCGTCGGTAAAGGATTTATACGAACCGCATGACGATATTACGAGAAACTTTCACTGTATGTGGTTCTACGATAGCGACGTTCTTAACGATTATCTCGATTTCAGATGCGAAAGTTTTGACGAGTTTTTTAAAAGGCTCGGAAAAAAACTGTGGTATTTTAAATTAGGAAAACCGTTCAAAAAAATAATCAAAAAAGCGGTTATACAAAAATGCTATAATTCGCCTAATGCTCCCGTTTTTTGGGTAAATCATAATAATACGGGAAGAATTAACGCATTTTACGGCGGTATCGACAAGTTTAACGAAATACCGAAAGAATGGAAAGACGTAAATCTTTTGCGTAACGGAAAATTACCGGACGGTTCCGAAATAGACTATAACGAACTTAAAGATATAACGAAAGTAAAAGAAAAGGGGCTTTTGTTAAATCACGGTTACGACGAAACTAAAAGCGACGATGAGTTGTGTCTTGACGATATGAAACAAGCAGCGGAGTTTCGTGGCGGTGTTTGTTTGTCCGAAAGTATGATAAAGGGCGATTTGTATACTCCGCTCAAATGGAAAGATTTTGAGGGCAACGAGTTTTTTGCAAGTCCTTATACCGTAATTAAAGCGGGGCATTGGAGTAAAGAAGAAGTTCCTGCGCCGTGGCGTTACGATGAAATCGCGAAACATTCTCCGTTCATTGCGCAAATTTGGTATGATACGCACGATAAAAACGAGAATAATTACTGCGAAATAAAAGATTGCGGATTATAATCTCGTTAATATACAAGAAAATCGGCGTAAAATATCATTTTTTAAAGTTTTATGCATAAATAATCCCCGTCCGAATGAAACGGACGGGGTGTTTTTTATTTTATATAGAACTTATAAGTGTTTAAAAGTTTGTATTTGATAACGAAATAAACGGGAATGTCCGCTAAAACGACTATCGGGAACACGATAAACAGAATAACGTTTCTGTAAACGCTTAAATCTAGTTCCGCAAGCAAAATCACGGCGCAGAAAATTAACATTACGTTAAATATTACCAAAGCGGTAGTTATTGCCACTAATTTCACGCTTGCCAGTCGATTTATTGATTTTTTAGGTCTTTTAATGTAAAAAATCGTTGTTATTATGGGAAAAAGCAGACCTACAAACGCCGAAATAATATAAACTTTTGAAGAGATTTTTGCCGATGAGTCTATCGAAAAACATAAAACCAAAATCTCTGCCAAAAACACAAGATAAATAAGCCAGGACGACCAGGCGACAAGTTTGTTTGTAAGAATATTGCCTATGTCTTTGACTTTTTCTTTTGACGAAACTCTTATTTTTACGCCTTCGTTTTGAGAAAGTTTGTTTAAGTCCGTAAGGTTGATTTTGGTTGAAGATTGCGAAAAAGAGGGTGTATTCGGAATATTTTCACTTCTATCAAACGAGCGTTTTGCGGTAGACGTATTTTTTTCGTCGTCTTCGCTTAAATCACGGTTGGTTTTTGATATCAAAGTTTGTAATACCTGCTTATAATCGACGGGATTTTCGGTTTCTTCCGGTTGAGAATACGATGCCGTGTTCCCGTACATTTCCGTTTGCTTTTTAAGCAAATCGTTTTCAATTCGCGCTTTTCTTATATTGAAATCTTCCGCAATCTGTTCGGAAACTTCTTTTTCTTCCGCTAGCGTTGTCTGTTTGCTATTTGAAGATTCGATAGCGGGCTTTAAAACTTCCGATTTTTCGGGAACGGATTCGTTGACGTCTTTTTCGTCGGCGTCTGCCGAAAGTAAATTATTTATTATTTTTCTTGAATAATTCCAGCCTTTAAGATTGTCTTCAACGTATTTTTTTCCTTTTTCGGTAAGATTGTAAAACTTGCGTCTGCCCAAATCGTCCGTATCTTTAAAATAGACGCGAACGTATTTGTCGTTTTCCAAACGTTTAAGACTGCTGTAAAGCGTTGCTTGTTTTATTTCGTATTCGCCTTGACTTTTTTGAGAAATTTCGTCGATAATTTTATTTACCGGTTTATCTTCCGTAATAAGGGTGTTTAAAATTATCGTATCGATATGACCGCGAATAATGTCGCTGTTTATAGAATTTTCCATAATTTTACCTCAAAAATTATTATATTACATAAGTTATAAGCGGCATAGTCAGACTGTCAAAAAGGCCTCGCAGAGTTTGCGCCCG
>CAKQSC010000142.1 GCA_934271725.1 uncultured Clostridia bacterium | reverse complement strand
GGATCGACCTTACCTACGTCGCACGCCGACAACGCCATAAACATCATGTTAGGATCGGAATAAACGTCAAGAGGTATAAGCGAAAGCACCGCTTCGAGCATTTCCGCCCCACCTATTCCGTCCGCTCTTACGACTCTTTGCCCGTTGGTTACGGAAGGAAAATTTGCGTCCGCTATCACTATTTCGTCGCCGTGCCCCATTTCGGCAAGTATTTTAAGCAATTCCGGGCTTACTATTTTTGATACGCCTTTTAACATAACAAAATCTCCTTACATCTTTTTATTTCATTATATCATATTTAAGAAAATATTCAAGCGTTTTGTCAATTTTTGTCATTAAAAGCGGAAACTTGTTCTTCTCTGAATTGTCTTACGTACAAATTATAATATTCGCCGTGTTTTTTAAGCAACTCGTCGTGAGTGCCCGATTCCGTAATTTTTCCATTGTTTACGACTAAAATTATATCTGCGTTTCTTATTGTGGAAAGTCTGTGCGCGATAACGAAATTAGTTCTTCCCTGCATAAGTTTGTTTATAGCGTTCTGAATAAGTTGTTCTGTTAAAGTGTCTATCGAAGCGGTTGCTTCGTCAAGAACGAAAATCGCGGGATTCGACAAAATCGCGCGGGCGAACGACAACAATTGTTTTTCACCCGTAGAAAGCGAGTTTCCGCCCTCGCCTATAACGGTATCGTACCCGTTTTCGAGTCGCGCTATAACAGCCTCGGCATTTACTTCTTTAACGACTCTGTCCAAATCCTCGTCCGTAGCCTGCGGATTGCCGTACAAAAGATTTTCCCTGATCGTCCCGGAAAACAAATGAGGCGTCTGTAAAACGTAACCTATGTTGGAATGTAGCCAACTTACCGAGCGTTCTCTTAAATCTTTGCCGTCAAGAAGTATTCTCCCCTCCGTCGGCTCGAAAAATCTGCAAACAAGGTTTACGAGAGTGCTTTTGCCCGCGCCCGTTTCCCCGACGATTGCCACGGTAGTACCGCGATTAACCGTTAAATTGAAATGCTCCAAAACGTATTCGTCGCCGTCGGGATATTTAAACGTTACGTCGTCAAACACTATGTCGCCGTAAACCTTTTCCCAGTTTTCCTTTTTAGGATTAAACACGTCGCCGTACTTTTCGATAACCTCTTTCGTGTCTTTAACGTCGCTTTCGGTTTCCGTAAGCGCGGTAAATCTTTCGATATTGACTTTTACGTTTATAAGTTGCGAAAAGATACCTATAAGCCACTGAACGGGTTCCATAAGTCCTCTCGCATAAGTCATAAACACGGAAAGCGTGCCTATCATAAACACACCTTTCATAGTTATTACTCCGCCGTACCACAATACGAGTGCGAGAGCAAGAAAAGACGCGAACGTAACTATCGAGGAAAGCATGGCTCTTCTTCTGCCGAGCGCAACGGATTTTACCCTCATTTTTTCCGCAAGTTTTTCAAACTGTCCTTCCGTTTCTTCTTCCGCCGTCAAGGATTTGGTAGTTACCGTTCCCGTAACTCCCTCGTTTATGCTACCCGTTATCATAGAGTTCGTTTCCCTTACTTCTCTATGCAAAACAGTAAGGCGTTTTCTGAAATATACGGCGACGATTCCGACTATCGGAACGATGACCGTAACGCATAACGCAAGAAGCGGATTCAATATAAACATAAGAACGATACTGCCGATAAGATAGCAAACGTTCCAGAACGAGTCGAATAAGTTCCACGAAAGCGCGGAAGCGATTCTGTTTGTATCGCTCATAACCCTTGAATGAATGGAACCGACGCTGTGCGTATTATAATACGAAACGGAAAGTTGCTGTAAATGGTTGAACGCAACCCTTTTCATATCCCGTCCGACGTACATTTCGATCTGACAGCAATTATAAAGCGAAAGCGAGTTGCAAAACGTTTGTATAACTATAAACAGCGCGTAAACCGTTATAAACCAAACAAGACCTTCCGTCGTTTTATGCGCGATAAAATTATCAATCGCATATTTCTGAAACAGCGGAAGCACTATATCGAACAACGAACCTATGAAAGCGAATATGACGAGCGACGCGAATATTTTTCCGTACGGTCTGACGTACGGTTTTAATTTAGGTAACCCGAAAAACTTCAAGTCGGATTTACTTTTGTTCTTTTTCATTCTGCAAATCCTCCTTTAACTCATCGGGCAAACTCAACTGAATATCGTACATCTGTCTGTATATGCCGTTTTCCGTTTTAAGAAGTTCGTCGTTAGTACCCCTCTCGACTATTTTACCTTTTTTCAGCACTATTATATCGTCGGCGCGTTTAACCGTATTTATTCTGTGCGCTATGATAATCGTAGTAGTGTTCTTGCACTCGTTTGCGAGATTAGAGCGTATCGTGGCGTCCGTTTCGCTGTCCACCGCCGAAAGCGAGTCGTCAAAGACCATTACGGGCGCGCCGGACAAAACTGTTCTCGCAATGGCTATTCTTTGTTTTTGTCCGCCCGAAAGCGTTACTCCGCGTTCGCCGACTTCCGTAGAATACCCTTTCGCAAAAGATTCTATGTTTTTATCCACGCACGCGACTTTCGCGGCGTAAACGACTTCTTCGTGTTTTTTATTCTTAAACGACGATATGTTTTCTTCAATCGTCCTCGAATACAGATACGGCTCCTGCAACACGGTACTTATGCTTCTTCTTAATACCTTTAACGGTATATCTTTGATATTTTTTCCGCCTATGGTTATTTCACCCGAATAATTAAAATAAAAACCGCTTAAAAGGGTAACTATCGTGCTTTTTCCGCTACCGGTCGCGCCGACTATACCGAACGTACTTCCTTCTTTTATAA
>CAKQSC010000141.1 GCA_934271725.1 uncultured Clostridia bacterium | reverse complement strand
TGCGTGAACGAGAGTTTCCGTAGAGGGTTGAGAAGTACCGCCCGAGAAACAGGAAGATGCCGTATCTATTACGTCGCAACCCGCTTCTACCGCTTTAAGATAAGTCATATAAGCAAGTCCCGTCGTGCAGTGCGTGTGAAGAATAACGGGAAGGTCTACGCCGTCTTTAAGAGCCTTGACCAAATCGGAGGCTTCCTGCGGTCCCATAACGCCCGCCATATCTTTAATACAGATAGTGGACGCGCCCATTTCTTTCATCTCTTTCGCGACTTTTACGAAATTGTCGAGAGTGTGAACGGGGCTTGTCGTGTACGAAATGGCACCGCTCGCAATCGCTCCGTTTTTAACCGTTTCTTCTATCGCTACTTTAACGTTTCTCGTATCATTAAGCGCATCGAATATTCTTATAACGTCAATTCCGTTTTCAATGGATTTCTGAACGAATTTTTTCACGACGTCGTCGGGGTAATGTTTATAGCCTAAAAGGTTCTGACCTCTTAAAAGCATTTGAAGTTTGGTGTGGGGGAGATGAGATTTAAGTATTCTGAGTCTTTCCCACGGGTCTTCGTTTAAAAACCTGTAACAAGAGTCGAAAGTCGCTCCGCCCCAACATTCCACGGAATAGTAACCCGCGGTGTCCATCGTGTCGAGAATATCGACAAATGCGGACGTCGGTAATCTTGTTGCAATAAGAGATTGGTTAGCATCTCTTAAAACCGTTTCGGTAAATTGTACTTTTTTCATTGTAAGTTCTCCCGATTTTATATTACATTATTATATTATGTTAAAATATCCGAGTCGATACGCCTGATTTTCGTTATAAAAACCAAACGACGGCATATACTTATTTTGCCCGAAGAAAACGAGGTTTTCGATCAAGAAAGTTTTTGCGCATAAAACGCGGAAAAAGTCGCCGTAAAAATACCGGAAAAAGGGGTGCAGTTACGGTATAAAATCATAGTCAGAAATTAAATCCAAATTTTAGACAAATACTATTTTAATATATTGTTTGTCAAATGTCAATACTATTTGAATAAAAAACGCGAAAAATATTCTTTATTATAAAAATCGAAGATATTGTGGCTTTATGATTGAAAATGTAACTATATCTTGCTATAATATGTTCAAACATAAATTTAATGTTGGAGGAAACAATATGATAAAAAGCGTTGAAAAGTTTGTAAACGATTGCACGGAACTTATGTGCCCCGACAAGGTCGTTTATATCGACGGAAGTAAGGCTCAACTCGACGAACTGACGAAAGAAGCGTTGTCTACCGGCGAGTTTATCGAACTCAATCAGGAAAAATTACCCGGTTGTTATCTTCACCGTTCCGATCCGAACGACGTTGCAAGAGTAGAAGGCAGAACTTTTATTTGCTGTAAAGAAAAAGAAGACGCGGGCATAACCAACAACTGGATGGCGCCTGATGAAGCGTATGCTTTATTGAGCGATATATCCCGCGGGGCTATGAAAGGAAGAACAATGTACGTAATTCCTTATTCCATGGCGGATCCCGACAGCCCGTTTGCAAAACTCGGCATCGAAGTTACGGACAGTATTTACGTCGTTATCAGCATGAATATAATGACGAGAATAGGTAAACACGTTCTTGATCTTATGAAAGACGATTTCGTAAGAGGAATCCATACGAAAGGCACCCTCGATGCTGAAAAACGTTATATATGTCATTTCCCCGAGGATAATACGATATGGTCGGTCAACTCCGGTTACGGCGGAAACGTATTGCTTGGCAAAAAGTGCTTTGCTTTAAGAATTGCTTCTAACCTTGCAAGAAAAGAAAATTGGCTTGCGGAACACATGCTTATTCTTGGCATTACCCGTCCGGACGGAAAAAAATACTATATGACCGCGGCGTTCCCGTCTGCATGCGGAAAAACCAACCTTGCAATGCTTATTCCGCCCGAAGGTTACGTTAAAAAAGGCTATAAAGTAGAAACTGTCGGCGACGATATCGCGTGGCTTAAAATAGGCGCGGACGGTTATTTGTATGCCGTTAACCCCGAAAACGGTTTCTTCGGCGTTGCTCCCGGTACTAATATGAAAACAAACCGCAACGCAATGCTGTCCTGTCAGAAAAATTCGCTCTTTACGAACGTTGCGTTAAACCCCAAAGACAATACAGTTTGGTGGGAAGGTATGGAAGATACGCCGGACGAACTTATAGACTGGCTCGGTAACCCCTGGACGAAAGACAGCGGAACGAAAGCGGCTCACCCGAATTCGAGATTTACCGCACCTACGGAAAATTGCCCGTGTTTGTCGCCCGAATTCCATAATCCGAACGGCGTTAAGATCAGCGCGATAATTTTCGGAGGAAGACGTAACGACACCGTTCCTTTGGTATACGAGGCGAGAGACTGGAATCACGGCGTATTTATGGCTAGCATAATGGCAAGCAACACGACCGCCGCAACGACCGGTCAGGTAGGCGTTCTCCGTAGAGATCCGTTTGCGATGCTTCCGTTCTGCGGATATAATATGGGCGACTATTTCAAGCACTGGATCGATATGGGGAAACTCGTTAAACATCAACCTAAGATTTACAACGTCAACTGGTTTATGAAAGACGACGGAAGATTCATATGGCCCGGTTTCGGCGACAACATGAGAGTTCTCGACTGGATTATCGACAGAGTAGAAAACGACGTCGATGCGGTTGATACGCCTATCGGAAAAATGCCGAAAAAGGAAGATATCAATCTCGACGGTACGGACGTTTCCGATGCGGATATAAACAAACTTCTCACGGTCGACAAAACACTTTGGCAAAAAGAAGCGGATTCTATTGCCGAACACTATGCAAGATTCGGCGATAAGTTGCCTTCCGAATTGAAAGAACAATTAGATATTCTTAAAAAC
>CAKQSC010000140.1 GCA_934271725.1 uncultured Clostridia bacterium | reverse complement strand
AACAAACAGAACGTCGGCGGAGCGGATGTTTACGGACTTCTTCCCGACAACGATCCTAACAATCACTTAAAGGGTTGGTTTGCGGATTATATCGTTATAAAGGGCGGTTCTACTTTCTTTAACGTATCCGATTTGGACCTCGATTCGAGAATACTTATCGAACCGTGCGCGGTTTTGGTACACGCGGTCGAGAGAGCGAAAACGACGGGTATTTTGAGATTCAATTCGAGAGTAGTCGTTCAGGGTTGCGGACCTATCGGTCTTATATGTATAGCCGTTCTTCGTACTATGGGTATAGAAGAAATAGTTGCGGTAGACGGCAATGCTCAACGCCTCGATTTCGCAAAGAAAATGGGCGCGACGGGTACGGTAAACTTCAAAGACTTCAAAGGTATAGAAGAACTTACCAACGGAGTTAAAACGGCGTTCGGCGGTTATCTTGCGGACTTTGCGTTCCAGTGCACGGGTTCTCCCGCGGGACACTCCAACATATATAAGTTCATAAGAAACGGCGGAGGACTTTGCGAACTCGGATTTTTCATCAACGGCGGAGACGCTACGATTAACCCGCACTTCGACATTTGCTCCAAAGAAATCACGACGGTCGGCTCGTGGGTATATACGTTGAGAGATTACGTAACGACGTTTGCTTTCTTGAAGAGAGCGAAAGCGATAGGTCTTCCGATAAAGGAACTTATCACGGATAAATACACGCTTGAAAACGCGGACGAAGCGTTTAAAAAGGCATGCAGTATGACGGGGCTTAAAATAGCGATCGTAAACAAATAATCGGGTAAAGCAATATGTCAAAAGCAGTAGGAATATTAGAAGTGTTCGGTTTAACAACGGCGTTTTGCGCGGCGGACGCGGCTTGCAAAGCGGCGGACGTAACGCTTGAAATATTCGACAAAAACAAACCGGCAAACGCGGACAAATTGCCCGTACCCTTGCTTGTAACCATAAAAGTACGCGGAGACGTTTCGGCGGTAACTTCCGCAATAGAATCGGCAAGCGAAGTGGCGAAAAGCATGACGGGAATAGTTGCCAAACATATAATACCCAACCCGGCGCCGGACACTCAAAAAATGTTGAATTTGAGCGGTTTCGACAAAAACTGAAAAAATAAAAAATATAATTTGAAAATTATCGGAGGATAAAATTATGTCAATGGAAGCATTAGGAATGGTAGAAACAAGAGGTCTTACCGCTGCAATCGAAGCGGCAGACGCAATGGTAAAAGCGGCGCAAGTTACCCTTATCGGCACCGAAAAAATCGGTAGCGGACTCGTAACCGTTATGGTAAGAGGCGACGTAGGCGCGGTTAAAGCGGCTACGGAAGTCGGCGGAGAAAGAGCGAGCGCGCTCGGCGAACTCGTTGCGACTCACGTAATCCCCAGACCGCACAGCGACGTAGAAAAGATTCTTCCTTCCTTTCCTCAAAGCAAATAATTAAGAGGCTTGTATGGGAGAAGCGCTTGGATTTGTAGAGATTTCGGGAGTCGTTGCGGCGGTAGACGCGCTTGACATCATGTGCAAGACTTCGGAAGTAAAGTTTCTCACGTGGGAACGCAAAATGGGCGGTAGGTTAGTAACCATAATCGTTCAGGGCGACGTTTCCGCGGTAAGAGAAGCGGTAGAAGCCGCTACGGCAAACGCAATAAAAAAGCCTGTATGTCATGCGGTAATAGCAAATCCGCATGAAGAGATACTTAAAATCATCGAAAAGAGCAGAAAAGTTCATTTCGGTAAAAAACAATCGGGTTCTAACGGTCTGACACAGTCGGACGTTCAGGAAAAATAATTAAAATAAAAAATATTTTAGGAGGACATAATTATGTCAATGGAAGCATTAGGAATGGTTGAAACCAGAGGTTTGGTTGCCGCAATCGAAGCGGCGGACGCAATGGTAAAAGCGGCTCAGGTAGTACTTATCGGTACCGAAAAAATCGGTAGCGGACTCGTAACCGTTATGGTAAGAGGCGACGTAGGCGCGGTTAAATCGGCGGTAGAAGCGGGCGCGGCAAACGCATCCAGACTCGGCGAACTCATAGCGACGCACGTAATTCCCAGACCTCACAGCGACGTTGAGAAGATTCTTCCCGTTATTAAATAAGTTTGTAACAGTAAGAAACTTCCGTTAGCATGAACGTAAATATCCCGCACCGCGAAAAACGCGGTGCGGGGGAATACGTCGGCAAAATACGGCAACAATACCAACGATTTCCTCGTCGGTAAGGCGAGGCGTGCAAAAAAATACGATTAAGGTAAACGAAAATGGAAAGAAACGACATAGAGTTGCTTACCAAAATGATTATAGAAGAGTTGGATAAGAAAAAAGAGCAATCCAACGGTTTCGTCGTACCCGTGGGGGTTTCGGCAAGACATATACATTTAACGCAGAAAGACGTTGAAACTCTTTTCGGTGAAGGTTATCAACTTACCAAAAAGAAAGATTTGATGGGCGGACAATACGCTTGCAACGAATGCGTAACGATTGTAGGTCTTAAACTCAGAGCGATCGAGAACGTGAGAATATTAGGGCCCGTAAGAAAGGCTTCGCAAGTAGAGATTTCCGCAACGGACGCTATAAAACTCGGCGTTAAAGCCCCGATAAGAGAATCGGGAGATATAAAAGGCTCGGCGCCCATCGCGCTTGTAGGTCCCAAAGGAGTTTTGTATTTGAAAGAGGGTTGCATTATAGCGATGCGCCACATACACATGTCGCCGGAAGACGCAAGACTTGCCGGTGTTGTGAACGGGCAGGAAGTATCCGTTAAAGTAGACAACGAAAGAGGAACGATTTACAATCACGTAAAGATAAGAGTCGATCCTACGTTCACGTTGGAAATGCACATAGACACGGACGAAGCGAACGCCGCTAAAATAGCGTGCGGAAACACTTGCACGATAATAAAATAAATATCGAAAAGAACGAAAGGTGAGGAATTATGATAATAGGCAAAGTAGTAGGA
>CAKQSC010000139.1 GCA_934271725.1 uncultured Clostridia bacterium | reverse complement strand
GTTTACATGACCAACGAAGGCGTTGTAAAAGAAGTCGCGGCAGAAGTATCTCAGAGCCTCAACACATACAAGGACATCGTATTCGCCGGTTTCGACTGCGGACAAAATCAATACGACTGGATTATGAACAAAGGAAACAAATATCCTCTTCTTGTAGGTTCCGTTGCGCAAGACTCTTATAATATCGGTTACAAGTCCGTTGAAATGGCGGCAAAGAAACTTAAAGGCGAAACGTTTGAATCGAAAGTAGGCATTGCGGGACGTTGGTACGATTCCACGAATATAGACCAACTTCTTAAAGACAATATATTCTATCTCTGATGCGCCGAAACGCCACGCAAAAGACAATTTGCATATAAAAGTACTGTTTTTCCCCTGCGAATTGCTTGAAATAGCGTAGCGTTTGACGATAAAAAAAGAAACGTACCGTTTTTCGGTGCGTTTCTTTTTTTGCTCTTATAACTTGCCGACGTTTATCGTCGCGTTCTTTTGCCCGACTTCAAAATCCGTCGGGCTTTTTAATATTAAAACCGGTTTGTTTTTTCGTTTGGCAGTCTTTTGTCGGCGATATTTTCGGCTTTTCGTTTTTTTTTGTTTTTTTTCAAAAAAGGTATTGACAAATACTTTTATTGTGTTATAATGATAGCAAGAAACACGAGTTTCTGAAAAATGGAGGAATGTATGAAAAAAGTATTGAGGCTTTTGCTTTGCTTGTTTTTTGTAATGAGTTTTGCATTTTCCGTGATGGCGTGCGGAGGCGGTGGCGGTGATAAACCGAGCGACGATCCGAAGCCCGACCCCGGTCCTGATCCTAATCCGCCCGTAACGGAGGTAGATCCTACTTATAGCGAACAATTTTTGCTGGGTTCCTGGGTGTCTTATTACGACACGCGTATAAACTCGCTTGAAAATCAGATGAAAGCGTTGTCGGAAGCGGGGCTTAACTTCACCATAGCGCCCTATGCGTGGGCTGTAAAGGACAAAGATAAAAACGAATATTTCGACAATGTCGATTTATACGACAGCGTAGATGACTGGAAAGAAATTGACAGACTGTGCAATAAATACGGTATGTATTACTACGCTTCGTCCCCGAAAGGTCAGCGTACGCAAGAAGGCTTTGAAGATTTGATGAATATAGGCGACGCGCTTAAAGAGAGCGAATACTTCACGGGTTACTGGCTGTGGGACGAACCCAGTTACGACAAGTTGCCCGAAATGGCTCAATGGTATAAAAAGTATCTTACGGAAGACAAAAAACATAAATGTTTCGTAAATCTTGCGGGAGGTAGCGGTGTTGCCGGCGTCGATTTCAGGGCGCATTGCAATAAATACGTTGAACTTATCGGCAAAGAAAACGTTCATATGCTCAGTTACGATTGCTACCCCATAAGAACGGGCGCGACGGCGGATACGATAACTCTTTTGGATTACGTAAAGTTTATGTGCAGTGAAATAGTCAGAGACGTCGCTTACAAAAACGGAAAATTGTTCACGCACTCTTTCCCTCAATCCACGGGATTTACGGGCGCGCCTATGACTACTTACGATCAGATAGCGTGGGACGACTGGGGATATATTGCGTACGGGTTTAAAGGACTTACTTACTTTAATTACGTTTGCCCCGGAGTTTCTTCCGATACGGGAGAATGTTTCGTAGGCTCGTTTATCGACAGAGACGGTTCCGTTATAGACCAAACGTTGTATAACAAAGTTACCGCGCTTAATATGAGAATAAGAGCGATCGGAGATATCCTTGTAAAATACGACGCGGTACACGCTTATCACACCGTAAACGGCAAATACGGCAATTACGTCGAATATCTGCCCAACGGTTATTTCGTTAAACCCGCTACCAACGCAAAAGACTGGGTTGTAAGCGTGTTTGAACCGAAGAATGACGGCGACGACATAATTTTCACCGTATGGAACAACGATTTGTATAACGCGAATACGGAAACTTTCCTTTTCGATCAATATTCGGGAATAGAAACGCTTGAAAAGTTTAACGATAATACAAAGACGTGGGAAGAAATAAACATAGACGATTATTCTTTCGAACTTTCTCTCGGTATAGGCGAACTCAATATGTACAGAATAACGGGTGTAAATCCGTCAAGCGTTTTTTAATATGAAACCTAATAAAAAATATATAAATTAAGGAGAAAATCATGAAGATTCTGAAAATTGTTTTAACGGCAATCATGACCGCGTGTCTGTGTGTCGGCGGTATCTGTTCCTTTGCGTTTGCGTCGGACGATACTTCCGTTCAAACGGACTCTGCGGAAATCGCTCTTCCCGATTATAAGGGAACGACTTACGACGTAACGATGGGCACCTATGGCGATCAACCCATCGCATTCGGTACCACCGAACCGGTTACGACAGATACCGTGTATCTGCAATATACCGTTGTTTCCTATTCTTTCAGAGGAAACGGTTTCGGCGGACTTGTAAGAGGTAACGGCGCGACTCTTTGGTTCAACACCGCGGGTACCACGTACGCAACTTTTGCGGACGGACATTCTTATGCGGATTTGTTCGTAGCCGGCGCGACGTACACGATAAAATATTACAATATCGGTACGGACGTTTACTCTTTCGCTATTTATAAATCGGTAGACGGAAACGTGGAAGATATAACGGGTTATCTTACCGATACTCCTACTTTTAACAACAATTCAAACAATCTCGGTGTTTTCGGTATGGGTATTTTAAACGATTCCGGAACAATAGAATTTACCGACTTTGCAATTTTCGACGGTAATCTGAAAGACCTTGGCGTTGCGAAATATGCCGAACACCCCGGAACGGTTACGGCAACGGCAAAAAATCCGCAACCCGAGCCTATTCCCGATCCCGTAGAGTTTGACGAAGTTGAATATACGGGCGGAACGAATACCGTTACGAACACAGGTTTCTTCCAACCCTTGTATTTCGGAAGCGGAACCGCGGTTGCGACGGATGTCGGCAC
>CAKQSC010000138.1 GCA_934271725.1 uncultured Clostridia bacterium | reverse complement strand
TGATTTTTGCGGACGCTTTTTTATCGAACGCGCTGTAAGTATAATGCTCTGCCATAACGACTCCTTTTTTAAGGTTATAGCCGTTAACGATAGTTTTTATACCCGCAAACAATATTTTAAGTCGTCAATCTGTTTAAAATCAAGTTTCCGCAAAGATATTCGGAATAGGAATAAGACGTTTTCCCTTTATACGACTTGTCGTCGGGCGAAACGGTAAACAGCGCCGGATACACCGCCGTAAGAACGCCCGTGAAACGCTCGCTTTTATTTCTTCCGAGATTTACTTTGACTTCTACTTTCTGCCCTTTAAGGGAGGTTATTTCCGTTTTTACGCTCATAATATTCGTCGATGCTTTAATCATAAACATATTATACTCGTTTATTCGGATTTTTATTCACCTTATTTAATATGTGTTGCACTTAATAGTATAATTCACCCCGCGAAGAAAACCGCCTTTGCAAAACTGCAAAAGCGGTTGTTCGTCAATAATCTTCGTCGTCTTCGTTCTCTTTCTCGTCTTCCTCGTCTTCTTCTTCAAAATCTTTCGCGTCGACGGGAAGTATTTCAAAGTCGTCCTCGTCGTCTTTGGTTTCCTGCGAACGGTCGTCGTAATAAGAATCGTCCTCTTCCTCGTCGTCGAACAAAGTTTCGCCCTCTTCTTCGGCGAGTTTGTTCAAAGACTCGTATTCGGGATCGCTTTCTTCCTCGTCCGGCTTATCGTCGTCGAGGTACTCTCTCCACTCTTCGTCCTGTTCCATATCGATGTCGTCCGCCTTGAAATCGCGTTCTTCGCGACACTTGTCGCACATCTCTTCGCCCTCTTTAATGTAGTTCTGACCGCAAACGGGGCAAAGAACGGTCTTTTCCTCTTCGTCCTCGTCGTCTACGGCGAACACGAGTTTGGGACCTAAACCTAATTCCGCTTTACAGGCGTCGCAATATTTTTCGGTGTCGAGCATATAATTCAAATCGCATCTCGGACATTTAATATATTTTGCCATAATAAACTCCTAATAAGTCTTGCGGGAAAGTCTTTCCCTTTCGATTGCAATACATATTATTATATTATTTGGAATTTGTAAACCGATTTTAAACGATTTTTTAAAAAATTTTTAACTTTTTTTCTTTTTCTCGCACCGTTAGCGTTTTATCTCTGCCGACCGAATAGGGCGTGAACTAAAAATACTCGTATCTTTGCCCGATTTAAACCGTACAAGGCTTTGTCGAATCGCCGAAGAAGCGACCGCGCGTTCGAGGATTTAACGACGTCGCCGTGTAATATATTTCAGGATTTTGTTATTTTGAAATATTTCCGTCCGTGCAGTAAATCGTGTACGAACCGGTCGACTCATTCCAATCGGAGCCTTTCGTTATAGCATTCCATTGTTCGATCGTGCCGTTAAAATGTATTTCTTCAAGCGCGGAACAACCTCTTAACGCATAACTGCCTATTGAAGTTACGCTGTTCGGTATAGTTATACTCGTAAGTCCTATACAACCGAAAAACGCATAATCGCATATTGAAGTTACGCTATTCGGAATTGTAATACTCGTAAGTCCTATACAACGGGAAAACGCAGAATTACCTATGGAAGTTACGCTGTTCGGAATTGTAATACTCGTAAGTTCTTCACAATCTCTGAACGCATAATCGCATATTGAAGTTACGCCGTTCGGGATAATAAGAGCCTTTATGAGTTCACCGTTTAAGTATAACTTTGTACCATTTTCAAAATATCTCATAAGATTACTTAATCCCGATATATTACACCAAGCGGTTATATCCGTGATATAAATATTTTCAAGTTTACTGCATTTTAAAAACGCTTCATTGCCTATCGAAGTTACACACTTGCCGATTTTTACACTCGTAAGGTTTTTACAATTACCGAACGCTCCCTCGCCTATCGAAGTTACGCCGTCGGGAATTACTATGCTCGCAAGTCCGGCGCAATATACGAACGCATAGGACGGGATTGTTTTAACGCTTTCACCGATAGTTATTTGAGTTAAATTATTACATCCTCGAAATATAGGCCAATTCGACGAACCTGCGTCAGTACAGTTTTCGGCATTCCATATTACGCTCATAAGTCCGGTACAACCATTGAACGCCTGATCGCCTATTGAAGTTACGCTATCGGGAATTACTATGCCGGTAAGTCCGGTACAACCACTGAACGCAGACTTTCCTATATAAGTTACGCTGTCGGGAATTGCTATACTCGTAAGTCCGGTGTAACCGTAGAACGCATAATCGCCGATAGACGTTACGCTTCCGTCGATAGGTATAACGCTGTTTTTGCAAGCCGATATCAACGTTTTACTCTCCGTTTCTATCAAACAGTTTCCGTTGCTGTGATATTTTGCATTATCGGAAGACACGGTTATACTTTCAAGTGCGTCACAACCGGCGAACACTTCCCTGCCGATATCGTTTAAACCGTTGCCGATCGTTACGCTCGTAAGTCCGGTACAACCGCTGAACACCTGACCGCCTACAAAAGTTACGCTGTCGGGAATTACTATACTTGTAAGTCCGGCGCAATCGGCAAACGCATAATCCCAAATGGATTTTACCGTATACCCGTCGATTTTTTCGGGAATTGCGATGTCGGTATCGGTGCAGGTGCCTATTCCCGTTATCGCACAAGTAGTTTCGGAATTGGTTTCGTATTTTAAACCCTGCGATTCACCGCCGACATAATCGCAACCGGTTCTCGTACATTTTCTTATTTTCTTACCGTCTATCGTTTCCCATTCGCCAAACTTATGTCCGAGCGCGTTGCCGTTTGAAAATGTTTGAGTTCCCTTTTCTCCGCAAGCGCAACTGTAATAATAAGTCGCTTTCTCCGTGCACGTCGCCACCGTAGCAAGATATTGCTCTTCCGCTTTTTGCTCCGTGTATGCGTGCTTATGTTTACTTCCGCAACCGACAGCGAACAGCGATACGCACGCAATAATCGCCGATACGGCGATTATGGTTAAAATAGTTTTCACAAGAC
>CAKQSC010000137.1 GCA_934271725.1 uncultured Clostridia bacterium | reverse complement strand
GCGGGCGGACCTTCCGGCGGTTGCATACCCGCAAGCCTTATCGACACCAAAATAGATTACGATTCGCTTATGGCAATCGGTTCCATGATGGGTTCGGGCGGACTTATCGTAATGAACGAAGAAAACTGTATGGTCGACATTGCGAAGTTTTTCCTTGAATTCACGGTGGACGAATCCTGCGGAAAATGCACGGCGTGCAGAGTCGGTACGAAAAGACTTCTCGAATTATTGACGAAAGTTACGGACGGCACCGCGACTATGGAAGACCTCGACAAAATGGAATCGCTTTGCTATTACATAAAAGAGAACTCTCTGTGCGGACTCGGACAGACCGCTCCCAACCCCGTACTTTCCACGATGAGATATTTCAAAGACGAATACATCGCTCACGTTAAGGATAAAAAATGTCCCGCGGGCGTATGCAAGAAACTTTTGAATTTCCATATCGATAAGGATAAATGTATCGGTTGCGGACTTTGCGCAAGAAACTGCCCCGTATCGGCTATCGACAAAACGGATTATATCGCGCAAGGACACAAACTCCCGTCTTTGGCAATCAATCACGATAAGTGCATCAAGTGCGGTGTTTGTATGTCCAACTGTAAGTTCCATGCGGTAAACAAAGGTTAATAAGGAGAGTTAAAATGGTAAATCTTAAAATAAACAATATTCCCGTAAGCGTGCCGGAAGGAACTACTATTCTCGAAGCGGCAAGAACGATAGGCATAAGAATACCGACGCTTTGTTATCTTAAAGAAATAAACGCGATAGGCGCGTGCAGAGTGTGCGTCGTAGAAGTAAAGGGCGCAAGATCGATGGTAACCGCTTGCGTATATCCCGTATCGGAAGGTATGGAAGTTACCACTAACTCCGAAAAAGTCAAGAAAGCAAGAAAAACCACTTTGGAATTATTGCTTTCCACGCATAAGCAGGATTGCTTGTCGTGTTCGAGAAACTTAAAGTGCGAACTTCAAGAACTTTCCAAAGAATACGGTTGCGATTCGCATGCGTTCGACGGCGAAAAAATGTCTTATGAAAAAGACAATTCTACCCCTTATCTCGTGAGAGACGACGAAAAGTGCATACTTTGCAGACGTTGCGTCGCAACCTGCGCAAAAGTGCAGGAAACGGGCGTTATCGGCGTAAACAACCGTGGGTTCAATTCTCACGTAGCGTGTGCGTTCGACAGCGACTTGACGGAATCTCCGTGCGTTGCGTGCGGTCAGTGCATTAACGTTTGTCCTACGGGCGCGCTTCACGAAGTCGAAGAAATAGACAACGTTAAAAACGCGCTTGCGGATCCCGAAAAGGTGGTAATCGTAGCGCCCGCTCCCGCAGTGAGAGTGGCTCTCGGCGAAGAATTCGGTATGCCTTTCGGCACTAACGTCGAAGGTCAGATGATAACGGCTTTGCGCGCTCTCGGTTTCGATAAAGTGTTCGACGTAAACTTCGGCGCGGATATGACGATTATGGAAGAAGCGACGGAACTTATAGAAAGAATCAAGAACGGCGGAACTCTTCCCATGATAACGAGTTGTTCTCCTGGTTGGGTAAGATATCTCGAATACTACTATCCCGATTGTATTCCTAATTTAAGCACATGTAAATCGCCCCAACAAATGACGGGCGCGTTGGTAAAGACGTATTACGCGGAAAAGGCGGGAATCGATCCGAAAAACATTTATATGGTATCCGTTATGCCGTGCGTAGCAAAAAAGACGGAAAAGTTGCGTCCTCACATGGATGCCGCGGGCGTTCCCGATATCGACGCCGTATTGACGACGAGAGAACTTGCTAAAATGATTAAAGAAAGCGGTCTTATTTTCCCCGAACTCAAAGGCGGAGAATACGACAATCCTATGGGCGAGTTCACGGGCGCGGGCGTTATTTTCGGCGTAACCGGCGGTGTTATGGAAGCGGCTTTGAGAAGCGCCGTTTATATGCTTACGGGCAAAAATCCGGAGAACCCCGATTTTACGGACGTTCGCGGAATGGACGGTATTAAAGAAGCAACCTACAAAGTCGGCGGAAAGAAAGTAAGAATAGCCGTTGCAAGCGGACTTAACAACGCAAAAAAGATTTGCGAAGACATAAAGAACGGCGTATCTAAATACGATTTCATTGAGATTATGTGTTGCCCCGGCGGTTGTATTAACGGCGGTGGTCAACCCATAGTGCCCGAATACGTAAAGAGAGACGTCGATTATAAGACGCTCAGAGCAAACGCGCTTTACGGCGAAGACGAGAGAAAAACTATCAGATACAGCCATGAAAATCCGGCGGTTAAAGATTGTTATGCAAACTATCTCGGCAACGTCGGCGCAGAAAAGGCTCATCACATTCTTCATACCGAGTATTTCAAGAGAAAGAAATATCCTAACTCTTGATTTTACCTACTGAAAATTATCGGCGAGGCAGTGTTTTATTTGTAAATTGCCTCGCCTGTTTTTGGGTTTAATATGAAAATAAACGCAGAATACCGTTGTTATAAGATAACGGGTGCAAAACCTCTTGATAAAAACGAAAGTATGACTTTGAGTTTTTTAGAAAGCGGTAAATTGCTTTACACGCATAAGTTTGACGAAGGCGAACACGTAAGGGCATATTTTTACGACATATCGGACGGTAAGGTTAACGTTTACGAAAACCTTATAAGCAAGCCTTGCAACGTGTTTTTATACGACGGGAAAACCGTGATTTCGGTTCTCGGCGGTGTGGAAATACACTTTAAGAAGACAGGAGAATAAACTAATGAACAAAATCGGATTCGACAACGATAAATATTTGAAATTACAATCTGAAAAGATTAAAGAGCGTATTGCCATGCTCGGCGGAAAACTCTATCTCGAATTCGGGGGTAAATTATTCGACGATTATCACGCTTCGAGAGTGCTTCCCGGCTTTTTGCCCGACAGCAAACTCAAAATGCTTTTGGAACTTAAAGATCAGGCGGAAATCGTTATCGCGATAAACGCAAACGACATAGAAAAAAACAAAGTCAGGGGAGATTTGGGTATAACCTACGAC
>CAKQSC010000136.1 GCA_934271725.1 uncultured Clostridia bacterium | reverse complement strand
GGCTTTATGACGCCGGAATATATCTGCAAGGTAGACGCGGAAGGCAAAGTTCTTCAAGCGAACCCCGGCTTCAAACCCTCTTCCGAAATAAAGATGCACATGAGAGTTTATAAGGAAAGACCGGACGTTAAATCGGTTGTACACGCTCACCCGATTTACGCTACGAGTTTCGCTATTGCGGGCATTCCTTTAACTCAACCCATAATGCCGGAAGCGGTTATCGCGTTAGGTTGCGTACCCATTGCGGAATACGGCACGCCTTCCACGCACGAGATACCCGACGCGGTAAGCAAGTACCTTCAATATTTCGACGCGGTACTTCTTGCTAACCACGGCGCGCTTACGTACAGCGATTCTCTTCTTAACGCATATCACAAAATGGAATCCGTAGAGTTCTACGCTAAACTTTTGTTTAACGCAAAACTTCTCGGCGGTCCGAAAGAATTGAGCGACGCTCAGGTTAAGAGATTGTACGAAATCCGTCGTCAGATGGGACTTAAAGGCAAACACCCCGCGGATATATGCCTTAACAACAAAGACGGCAAAGCAAGTTGCCATAACTGCACTTGTTGCGGTCAGCCGGAATGCGTGGGCGATTGCCACGGTTCCTCGGCTACGAGCGACGTAGTTGCGGAAGTAACCAAGAAAGTTCTTGCCGAACTCGGTTTAAATAAATAATTATATAAAATATGGATATAGAGAAAGTTTCCGAAGCCATAGGAAAGGCCGTAAGGGAATTGAATCTCGCATATAACGGTAACGTTGTTTATAAAACGGACTCGATAACGCTTGAACTTTCGACGAAACTTATAGAAAAAGTCGAAAAAGAAGCGGTAAAAAGAGGTATGAAAGTCGTCGTTGCGGTCGTAAATGCGGGAGGAAATCCCGTTGCCGTACATTGTATGGACGACAGTTTTATGGCAAGTTACGAAATCGCGCTTAACAAAGCGTATACGGCGGTGGCGTTGAAAATGCCCACCAAAGAACTCGCAAAACTCGCAAACCCGAACGGAGGAAGCCTTTACGGAATACAAAACGCCAACCCGAGAGTGGTTATATTCGGCGGTGGAGAACCGCTTGAATATAACGGAAAAATAATCGGCGGTGTTGCCGTAAGTGGTGGAACGGCGGTTGAAGACACAAGCCTCGGCGAGTTTGCAAAAAACACATTTAAGGAGATGATATCGTGGCAGTTGACGAAAAAGTAATACAGGAAATTGTCAGTCAGGTAATCGCGAAAGTTCAACTTGGCGGTTCCGTCGGCACGAACGGTATATTCGACGATATGAACGACGCGATAGAAGCGGCTAAAAAGGCGCAGAAAGTCGTAAAGATAATGTCGCTCGATATGCGTGAAAAGATAATTTCCAACATTCGTAAAAAGACAATGGAAAATGCCGAAACCCTTGCAAGAATGGGCGTTGAAGAAACGGGCATGGGCAACGTCGGACACAAGATTTTAAAACATCAACTCGTTGCGGAAAAGACTCCCGGCACGGAAGACCTTAAAACGGTCGCATGGTCGGGGGACAGAGGTCTTACTCTTATAGAAATGGGACCTTTCGGCGTAATCGGCGCGATAACGCCTACGACGAATCCGAGCGAAACGATAATTTGTAACACCATAGGAATGCTTGCGGGCGGAAACACGGTAGTGTTCAATCCGCACCCGGCGGCAATAAAAACTTCGCTTTACGCAATCAATATGATAAACGAAGCGAGTATGGAAGTCGGCGGACCTAACAATATATGCGTTTCTTCCTCTCACCCGACGCTCGACACGAGCGCGATAATGATGAAGCACAAGGACATACCTTTGCTCGTCGCTACCGGCGGTCCCGGCGTCGTTACGGCGGTTCTTTCGAGCGGTAAGAGAGCGATCGGCGCGGGCGCGGGCAATCCCCCGGCACTCGTAGACGAAACGGCTGATATAAGAAAGGCGGCGGAAGATATCGTAAACGGTTGCACGTTCGACAACAACTTGCCGTGTATAGCGGAAAAAGAAGTAGTTGCGGTCGACGAAGTCGTTGACGAACTTATGAAGTATATGATCGAAGAGCAAGGTTGTTATCTTGCAAGCAAAGAAGTTCAGGACAAACTTACGGCTACCGTTATCACGCCGAAAGGCGCGCTTAACAGAAAATGCGTCGGAAGAAGCGCGAAAGCCCTTCTCGCAATGGTGGGCGTGGAAGTTCCCGACAATATTCGTTGCATAATTTTTGAAGGACCGAAAGAACATCTGCTTATAGCGACCGAACTTATGATGCCGATACTCGGTATAGTAAGAGCGAAAGATTTCGACGACGCGGTAGAACAAGCGGTATGGCTCGAACACGGCAACCGCCATTCGGCGCACATTCACAGCAAAAACGTCGACAGAATAACCAAATACGCAAGAGCGATAGACACGGCGATACTCGTTAAAAACGGTCCGTCGTATGCGGCGCTCGGTTTCGGCGGAGAAGGTTACTGCACGTTTACGATAGCGTCCAGAACGGGCGAAGGACTTACCTCGGCAAGCACGTTTACAAAACGCAGACGTTGCGTAATGACGGACAGCCTTTGCATCAGATAAGGAGATATTATGGCAGATATTAACATCGAAGAAATTGTAAGACAAGTTTTACAGAACATGGGTACCCCCAAGGCCTCTTCGAGCGCGGGCGGTGCGATTCCCAAAACTGCAAAAGTCGCAATGCTCACTCAACTCGAAAAAGTCGAAATCAAGGAATATCCCGTTCCCGAAATCGGCGACGACGATATGCTCGTTAAGGTCGAAGGTTGCGGTATTTGCGGAACCGACCAACACGAATACAAAAGAGATCCGTTCGGTCTTATTCCCGTCGTTCTCGGACATGAAGGAACGGGCGAGATAGTAAAACTCGGCAAAAACGTAACGAAAGACAGCGCGGGCAAGGCTGTTAAGGTAGGCGACAAAGTCGTTACCTGTATGATATTCAAGGACAATCCCGACATCACGATGTTCGACCTTAACAAACAGAACGTCGGCGGAGCGGATGTTTACGGACTTTTGCCGGACGACGATATGCACTTAAACGGCTGGTTTGCCGACT
>CAKQSC010000135.1 GCA_934271725.1 uncultured Clostridia bacterium | reverse complement strand
AATCTATACCCGGCATATCCCCGTCCGGGAACGACAACCCCGCGTCTATAACTATTATATCGCGCCCGTATTCGAGCGCCGTCATATTTTTGCCTATTTCGCCGACCCCGCCTAAAAATAATACTTTTAAGTTTTTGTTTGTTTTCATTAAGTCCTCCTGTAAAGTCGTAATATATTTTTGATATGCTCATGGGCATATTCGTTTTTCGTTTATATTTTCGATTTCCGTATAACCGCGTATTTTATACAATTATACAATAAACCGCAAAAAAAGTAAAGACGAAAGATTGTTTTCTTCCGTCTTTTGCAAAATCATTTTACTTTAATCTTCTTTAATTCGGCATACACGGGTACTCCGCATTTAAACTTCGGAGAAGATTCCCCTTTCAAAAGCGGTTTTACGTAATTTATTCCTTCTTGCGTTATCCAGGTGCCGTCCTCCGTAATCCAACTCTTAGGCACCGTTTTTATAGCGTTTGCGACTCCGTTTAACGACGTGTAGTCGTAACATACTCTATATTTGTCGCCCTTTTTTCTTCTTATCGACACCATAACGCCCGTATGTCCGTTTACAGCCCCTAAAACGGCGTATTTACCCGAATTATACGCTTCTTCGACGTCCGTTGCGGAAGCAATGTGAGATGCGCAACGTTGCATCATATTAAGTTCTATCGCGCGGATTTTCACGTCTATTTCTTTCGCTACTATTTCTTTTAACACGTTGCAGACTCCGCCCATCTGAACGTGATTGAATCCGTCGTTCACGGCAGGTTTAAACTTACCCACAAGCGTTCCGTCGGCGAATTTTATTCCTTCCGATACGACGGCTATACACTTGCCGTCGTTCTTTTTCAAAACCTCTTTGACGTCGTTTATAAACTTTTCCGTCGAAAAAGGCGTTTCGGGCAAATAAACGAGATCCGCGCCGTAACCCGATTCCTTGGAAATTACGGCGGAAGCGGTCAAAAAGCCGGAATCTCTGCCCATAACTTCGATAATCGAAACTATTCCCTTGTCGTACACTTTAAGGTCGAGGGCGAGTTCGCTAACCGTAGTCGATATGTATTTTGCGGAGGAAGCAAACCCCGGCGTATGGTCGGTGTTCTTTAAATCGTTATCTATCGTTTTGGGTACGCCGACTACGTTTACGTCGTAATTCTGCTTTTTCATATACTCGGACACTTTATAACACGTGTCCATACTGTCGTTACCGCCGTTGTAAAGAAAATAGCGTATGTTGTATTTTTTAAAGACTTCGAGAAGTTTTTTATAGTCGGTATCGTCCGTTTCGGGATCGGCGAGTTTGTACCTTACCGAACCTATAAGCGAACTCGGCGTTGTTTTAAGAAGTTTCAGTTGCTTTTTATCTTCTTTCGATATGTCTATAATATCTTCGTTCAAAACGCCCTTTATACCGTGAATCGCGCCGTATACGCCCGTTATGCGTTTGTTTTTAAGCGCGGTTAAAAATACCCCCGACGCGCTTGCGTTGATTACCGCGGTGGGCCCGCCCGATTGCGCGAACAATAACGCTCCGCCTTTTTTCTTCATAAGGCTCTCCTTAATAAGTCAATAATTTAAGTTTGTTGTACAACTCTATATCGAAAACTTTCTTTACGTTGAACACGTCCTCGAACGGTACGTCTACTATACTGTCGCCTTTGATTCCCGTTGCGATACAGTCTTTGCCGTCGCGCAAAAGTTCAACGGCGTGTATACCCCATTTAACGGCGAGAAGCCTGTCGCGCATAGACGGCGAGCCTCCGCGTTGAATATGACCGAGCGACGTGTATTTTATGTCCATATCCGTAAGTTCTTGAAGTTTGTCCATAAACGCTTTGCTGTCGCCCGCGCCTTCCGCAAAAACTATCATATTACTCGTTTTTCCCTTGACTTTCGTCTTTTTAAGGGATTGTGCGATTTCCTCTATATCGTAAGGAACTTCGGGAACGAGAACGTATTCCGCACCGCCCGTTATCGCCGAATAAAGAGCGATATCACCGCAATGTCTGCCCATAACTTGAAGAACGCTTACTCTGTCGTGAGCGTGCATAGTGTCTCTCAAACTGTTTATAGCCCACAAAACGGTGTTGACAGCCGTGTCGAAACCGAGCGTAAAATCCGTATATCCCAAATCGTTGTCGATCGTGCCCGGGATACCTATAACGTTTATTCCGAAGTTTTTGGAAAGCGCCTGCGCTCCTCTGAAAGTGCCGTCGCCTCCGATGACTATAAGTCCTTCTATTCCGTAAGCGTTTAAAACTTCCGCCGCTTTCTGCTGATATTTAACGTCCACGAATTCGGGGCATCTTGCCGAACGCAAAAACGTTCCGCCTCTTTGAATTATGTCCGAAACGGATTTGGTGTTGAGTTGATAAACGTCGCCGTCGATAAGTCCCTGATAACCTCTTTCTATTCCGTAAACGTCAAAACCGAAGTTTAAAGCCGTTCTTACAACCGCTCTTACGCAAGCGTTCATTCCCGGCGCGTCTCCGCCACTCGTCAATACTGCTATTCTGTTCATTAGTATATCTCCTTGTGTGTATGTAAATTACCCTGATTATCTAAAATAAGATTATAATAATTTTAGCACAAATCACGCCTTACTTACTAGCGTTTTTATTCTGCATTTTGAAAAAAATCACTTCTTTTTCGCTTAAAACCTCGTATAATTCCGCTTTAAGTCCCTCGCACTTTCTTACCGATATGCCCGCCTTATATTTTTTTCCGCCTTTTGCGATGATTACGGGATCGTCGCCGGGATAATTTTCAAGTATTTCGAGGCAAGCGTCTACCAGATTTTCCTTTTCGGGCGTGAAAATCAGTCCGAGATATTCGGTATCGTCGTTCTTTACGATTTCTTCCGTTTCGGGTTTCTTTTCCGTATCGTTACGGGCCATCGACTCGACAAGAATCTTCGGTTCTTCGCCATCTCTTTTCTGTATTCTGCCGACAATCGTTACTATTGCGTCCGTTTCCGGTACGGATTTATATTTTTCGTACGTTTTGGGGAAAAGTATACATTCTATAACGCCGTACAAATCCTCTATTTTAACGAATTCCATAATCTGTCCGCTTTTTGTCTGCAACTTGTCTACAGCTACGATTATTCCCCCGAGAG
>CAKQSC010000134.1 GCA_934271725.1 uncultured Clostridia bacterium | reverse complement strand
CAAGAACGCCGTTTACGACAAGATAAACGATTAACGCGTCTTTAAACCAAAAGCCGAACCACGTTTTCGGAATATTGAAAATCATAAACCCGAAACAAGAAAATCTGCCCGCTTGTTCCGCAATTTCTACAAACTTATTATGCCAAACGTTTTCAAACCCGTTTTTGTTACAAACCGCAAAAATCACGTTCGGTATCAATATAACAACAATCACGGCAAGCCCGTAATAATTAAACCAACCCATAAAACACCTTTACCCCGCTTGCGAAACCGCAAGCGGGGCTAATTTTATCATCTTTTATTTGTTCCTTAAAGCGCGCATAGAGTTGAATATCGCAAGCATAGCAACGCCTACGTCGGCGAACACCGCAAGCCACATTCCCGTTATGCCTAACGCGCTTAAAATAAGCACTATCGCTTTTACGCCGAGCGCGAACACTATGTTCTCTATAACGATTCGCATAGTCTTTCTCGCTATCCTTTTAGCCTTGACTATATCGGAAAGATTATCGTGCATCAAAACCACGTCGCTCGCTTCTATCGCGCTGTCGCTACCGACTCCGCCCATAGAAACGCCTACGTCCGAGCGCATAAGAACGGGCGAGTCGTTTATTCCTTCGCCGACGAACTCATACAAGTCTCCTATTTGTTTAGCCTCTATTTTTTCTTCCAAGATTTTAAGTTTGTCCTGCGGAAGCAGTTTTGAATAGTATTCGTCTATGCCGAGTTCTTCCGCCACCCGTTTTGCCGAACGTTCGTTATCGCCCGTAAGCATAGCAACTTTTACGCCTTGCTTTTTAAGGTCGTCTATCGCCTGTTTAGCGTCCGTTTTTACCGTATCGACAACTTCTATATATCCGACGAATTCGCCGTTTACCGCGACGTATACGGTCGTTCCGTCCGTGTTTGCGACGTCAAACGCGACGTTCTCCGATTTCAGCAGTTCGGCATTACCGACGATTATCTTCTCGCCCGCTTTTTCCGCCTTTATTCCTTTGCCGGCGACTTCCTCTATCTCATAGCCCTCCGGCACTTCGCCCGAATACGCTTTCACTATTCCGACCGCTATCGGGTGGTTTGAATGGCTTTCGCAAACGGTTGCGTATTTAAGTATTTCTTCCCTTTTGTTTTCGGGGTACACGCCCGCAACGGAGAACTCGCCCGTAGTAAGCGTTCCCGTTTTGTCGAAGAATATGCCGTTTACCTTGTTGAGTTGCTCTATATAGTTTGCGCCTTTAATAAGAATACCTTTACTGCTCGCACCGCCTATTCCGCCGAAAAAGCCCAAAGGAATACTTATAACCAGCGCGCAAGGGCAACTCACGACCAAAAAGGTCAACGCGCGTTTAATCCATAATCCCCACGTCCAGCCGTTACCCGTCGCTCCGCTTATGATAGTCGGTATAAACGCAAGCGCAAGCGCGGCAAACACGACGAACGGCGTGTAATACTTTGCAAACACCGAAATAAAGTTTTCCGTTTTCGCTTTCTTGCCGGAAGCGTTTTCCACCATATCGAGTATTTTTGAAACGGTGCTGTCGTAAAACTCTTTTTCCGCCTTTATTTCAAGGTTACCGTCGAGCGCGATTGTTCCGCTTAAAACGGCGTCCCCCTCTTTTACGAATACGGGCGCGCTTTCGCCCGTCAACGCGCACGTGTTAAGGTTTCCGTGCCCCGAAACGACCGTTCCGTCAAGGGGGATCTTCTCGCCCGCCTGAACGAACACGCTTTCGCCTATTTTAACTTCTTCGGGATAGACTTCCGTCTTTTCACCCTCTCTTAAAACTCTTGCGGTATCCGGGCGTATATCCATAAGCGAAGAAATGGACTTTCTCGATTTTCCGACGGCGTAGTCCTGAAACAACTCGCCCACCTGATAAAACAGAATTACGGCAACCGCCTCGGCAAAATCTCCGCTATGCTCAACAATCCCGAGTATGAACGCGCCCAAAGAGGCTATCGTCATCAGAAAGTTTTCGTCAAACACTTTGCCGTGCGCTATGTTTCTTACCGCTTTATACAACACGTCGTATGCGGAAGCGATATAAATCGCTCCGTACAGTCCTAACGCAAGGTAAAAATTGTATTTAAGAACTTTATCTATAACGAACACCGCTATAAACGACGCCACGCAAACGGATATTCTTATAACTTTGATTTTCAGTTTACTCATAATACGTGTTTCCTGCGGTTACAGCCCTATAATCTCCCAGTCGGGTTCGAGTTTCTTTGCAACCTTTTTGATTTCGTCGAAAACGCCGGGTTTGGTTTCGTCGTATTCAAAGGTCATTTTCTCGCCGACAAAGTTTACGTTTACAAAACTTATTCCGTCGATTTTGCTTACCGCCCTTTCCAAAGACGCCGCGCAGTTAGCGCAATCCATATTCTTTACTCTTACTACTTTTTTCATAATATATCTCCTTTCGTTGTTTTACGACCGTTTTTTATTCGTTTACGTGTTCGATTGCCATTTCAAATATCTTTACCACGTGATCGTCGGCAAGCGAATAAAACACTTCTTTGCCGACCTTTCTCGATTTTACGAGTTTGCTCTGACGCAGTATTCTCAATTGATGCGATATCGCGGATTTCGTCATTTTGAGAAGTTCGCCTATGTCGCATACGCACATTTCGCTTTCAAACAACGCCATAAGTATGTTCGTTCTCGTGCTGTCGCCGAATACTTTAAACAGTTCGGCAACGTCGTAAACGACGTCTTCCGACGGCATCTTTCTTCTCGCTTCTTCAATCACGTTCTCGTGAGTATGTTCACATTCGCAAACTTCCAAAGTTTTTTCGTCCATAGCCTTTCCCCTTTTTACGTTTATCAAAAAACACGGCGGATATTTTCGGCATACGCAATCTTCGTTCCGCGTTTTTACAATCCTACTTCGCGATATTTCTTAACCGCTTTCGTTTTTGCTCTGCTTTTCTCGTTTTGCCCTGCTTTTCTCGTTTTGCCTTGCTTTTCTCGTTTTGCCTTGCCTCATTTCTTGAAACGGTTGAATAATTGTTCAACTGTAATCAGTATATTGCATAAAAAAGTATTTGTCAACGGATTTCGCTAAAAAAGCAAAAAATATTTAAAGAAAAATAAAAAACGGTCGTTTCCGGTTAAGCACGGGTATTTTAACCACGCTACTC
>CAKQSC010000133.1 GCA_934271725.1 uncultured Clostridia bacterium | reverse complement strand
GGCGTAGAAGACCTTAAAAGGCTCGCCCCCGATTTAATCGTTACGTGCGCGTTCGGGCAGATACTCACGCAGGAAATAATAGATATCCCGAGACTCGGAATTATAAACGTACACGCTTCGCTTTTGCCCAAGTACAGGGGTTCCGCGCCTATACAACGTGCGGTGATAAACGGAGATAAAGAAACGGGCGTATCTATAATGAAAACGGAACTCGGTATAGACACGGGTGACGTTTTATGCGTTGAAAAAACGCCGATTTACGAAAACGAAACGGCGGGGGAGTTGTTCGACAGACTGTCGGTTATCGGCGCGACCGCTCTGATAAAAGGAATAAAAGAGATAGAAAACGGCACGGACGTATGGACTCCGCAGGACGAAAGACTTGCCACGCACGTAAAAATGATAAAAAAGGAAGACGGCGTTATAGAATGGAACGGGACGGCGGAAGAGATTTTCAATTTCGTTCGCGGAATGAATCCGTGGCCGTGCGCTTACACGGGTTTAAACGGACAACCGCTTAAAATATGGAAAGTCGAAAAAAGTAAAGACGAATACGACGCTTTGCCGGGAACCGTAGTTCTTGCAAACGCGAAAGAGGGTATAAAGGTTGCCGTGAAAGGCGGTTCGATAAAGATTTGCGAATTGCAGACGGCGGGCGGAAAACGTATGGACGCGCGCAGTTTTTTGGCGGGCAACGCGATTGAAGCGGGCACGACTTTGAAATTATGATAAATTATTTTTACGATTGTTATAGAATACTCGGTAAAGTTTACGGCGAAGGCGCTTATCTGAAACAAGCGATTTCTTCTGTCGAGATAGAAGAAAAAAACAGAGCCTTGACGGTAAAAACGTGTTACGGCGTTTTGGATAACGACATAAGACTTTCGTATTATATCAAAAAACTTTGCGACAAATCTCCTAAACTCGCAATACGAACCATACTTAAAATCGCTATGTACGACATAGAGTTTTTGGGCAAGCACGATTACGCCGTGATAGACAACGCCGTGGAACTTACCAAAAAGTTGGGAAAGAGCGGTGCTTCCGGATTTGTTAACGCGATGTTAAGAAAGTTCGTAAAGACGGAAATACCTCTTCCCGATAAAGATAAAGACAATACGGAATATTTGTCGGTAAAATATTCTTATCCCCGTTATGCGGTCGAATTGCTCGTCAAAGATTACGGCGAAGAAGAAAGCGAAAAAATTATGAGCGTAACGGGCGGAAAAACGTTCGTGCGGTTTGAAAAAGACGGCGAAAAATATCTCGACGAACGTAACGTTAAGTATGAAAAAACGTGTTTCGACAACTTGTTCGTATGCGATAATTTCGTTAGAAACGAAGATTACGACAAAGGCGTTTATACCTTTCAGTCGATAGGCTCGGTTGCGATATGCGATATAGTGGAAAAGGGCGAAAGATTGCTTGACGCTTGCTCGGCGCCGGGCGGAAAAAGCGTGCTTTTGTCCGATAAGTTCAAAGAAATAATCGCGTGCGATATTCATCCGCACAGAGTTGAACTTATAAAGTCGTATGCGGAACGAATGAACAAGAAAAACGTTTTTGCTACCGTTGCCGATTCCGCGGTATATAATCCGTGGTTTAAAGACGCTTTCGACGCGGTTTTATGCGATGCGCCGTGTTCGAGTTTCGGGGTTGCTCCCGATAATCCGGACGTAAAAATCGACGGAAAGAAAAAAGATTTAAAAGAGATAACGGCGTTGCAGTATGCAATACTTTCCAACGTTTCCGCATACGTCAAAGTCGGGGGATTTCTCTATTATTCCACGTGTTCGGTTTTCAACGCGGAAAATATAAAAAACGTAAAAAGATTTCTTGAAAACAACGATAATTTCGAGATAGTGAAAACGGACTGCGGATTACCGCATAAAGACGTAGAGGGCACTATGCAGTTCTTACCGCATATTTCTATGGGGCAGGGGTTTTACGTCGCTAAAATGAAAAGGGTAAAGTAATGAAAAAAGTTTTGGCGGATTTGTCGCTTGACGAATTGACGGAATATCTTTCGTCGATAGGACAACCTAAATACAGGGCAAGTCAGATTTTAAACGGTGTTCTTAACTATAAAGACCTTGACGAAATGACTAATATCCCCAAAGAACTCAAAAACAGGCTGGCGGAAGATTTTTACGTAAAGGGGCTTACCGTTTACAAGTCGCTCACGTCAAAAGACGGTACCGTTAAGTTTTTGTTTAAATTAAACGACGGAAATATCGTAGAGGGCGTTCTGATGAAATATAAATACGGCAACACTCAATGCGTTTCTACGCAGGTCGGTTGTCGTATGGGTTGTAAGTTTTGCGCGTCCGGTCTCGGCGGACTTATAAGAAACCTCACCGCAGGCGAGATTTTAAGCGAAGTTCTTGCGGTAAACGCTTACCTCGGAGGAACTTCCGCCAAACGCGAAGTTACAAATCTCGTTTTAATGGGTAGCGGAGAACCTCTCGACAACTACGATAATACGGTGGCTTTTTTAAGAAAAGCAAGCGACAAAAAGGGGCTTAATATAAGCACCCGAAACATAAGTTTGTCGACTTGCGGGCTTGTCCCGAATATTTATAAACTTGCGGACGAGGGATTTTCTCTTAATTTAACCATATCTCTTCATAACCCGTTCGACGAAGAAAGAAAACTCGTTATGCCGATAGCGAATAAATATTCGATAGACGAAATACTTAAAGCGTGCGCGTATTATTTTGAAAAAACGGGCAGAAGATATATATTTGAATACGTTCTCATAAAGGGCGTAAGCGACACTAAAAGACACGCGCAGGGACTTATACGAATATTGAAAGGAAAGCCGTGTCTGGTCAACCTTATAAGACTTAACGAAGTTAAGGAAAGACCGCTTGAAACCGTAACTTTGAAAGACGCGGAAGTCTTTCAAAGCATGCTTATTAAAGGCGGAATAAACGCAACCGTTCGCCGTCAGATAGGCGTCGATATAGAAGGCGCGTGCGGACAATTGCGGAGGAAATACTTAAAAGACGAAGAACAAGGAGAAGAAAATGACAACTGACGTAAAAATCGCGCCCTCCGTTTTATCGGCGGACTTTTCAAAAATGGGCGAAGAGATTATCGATATAACTAAAAACGGGGCGGATCTCGTCCATTTAGACGTTATGGAC
>CAKQSC010000132.1 GCA_934271725.1 uncultured Clostridia bacterium | reverse complement strand
CAAAGAGTTCTTAAACGAGATTTTTTTCGTAAGAAAAGATACGAAAGATATTTCTTTGCACGGCTATATAAGCAACGTTACCTTTACAAAATCGAACAGGACTTATCAGACGGTTATTCTCAACGGAAGATATATAGTAAATCAGACTATTTCGATGGCGATAGCAAACGCTTATCAATATGCTTTGGTTTCGAGAACTTATCCGATAGTTATTTTATACCTCGAAATGGATCCGTCACTGTACGACGTAAACGTCCACCCGAGCAAAAACGACGTGAGATTCGTAGACAAAAAAGCCGTTTACGATATCGTTTATCACGCGATTCAGGACAGAATAAATCAATACGTCTACGAAAAGTCTTGTCAGATGAACGGCAATACGGAAGAACTCGACAGACTTAAAAAAGAAGAATACGAACTCAAACACCCCGTACAAGATGCGCCGAAAGGCACAAAACCGCCGAGAGAAAGCGGTTTTTCGCTGTACGAAAAATATTTATCGGACGAGCAATATAAAGAAGAAATAGACAAAAAGAGAGAGCAGAACGTCGCTACGCCCGTCGACTATTATATCGAAAAAGAAAAAAATACCCCACCCGACGAACACGAACAGTTCCCGACGCTTGACGGCGGTTACGTTTCCGGTTATCTGAATCCTAAATATTTTAAAACGACTAATCCGCAAGAGTTTTACAACGACGCTTTAACGGAAGATTCGAGACTTGAAAAAGGGCGTATGGAACTGCTTGAAACGTACGGCGATTTAAACAAAATCGAGCCTATGGTAACCGAAACGAAAGAGGGTTACGTTATTTTGGGGCAAGTGTTTAAAACGTACCTGTTTTTGGAGTTTCCCGATTATCTCCTCGTGATAGATCAGCACGCCGCTCACGAGAGGTTGCTTTTCGACGATTTTATGAGCAAAATCAAGCAAAAACTTCTTGTTGCGCAACCTCTTTTGTTTGCGGAAACAATTAAAGCAAATCCCAAAGAAGCGGAATTTTTGCGTGAAAAACTCGATTATATAAGAGAATTAGGTATAGATATAGAAGATTTCGGCAATGATTCTTTTAAAATAAACGCTCTTCCGGTAGAACTCGGCGAAATAAATCTTAACGAATTCTTTAAAGATATTTATAACGATATGAACGCGTTGCATATAGAAACCGTTCCCGACGTTATTCGCAGAGAACTTGCGAAAAAAGCGTGTCGTTCTGCAATAAAAGCGGGAGATTTTCTGACCGAACACGAGATAGCGTGCCTTGTAAATCTTTTGAAAGGAGATTTTACTTTGCGTTGTCCTCACGGCAGACCTATCGCTATAAGAATACCCAAAACGGATCTCGAAAAGTGGTTTAAAAGAATCGTATGAAAGAATTGATAATTATTTGCGGTTCTACTTGTAGCGGAAAAAGCAGTCTTGCCGTCAATGTTGCCGAAAAATTAAATACTCCAGTAATTTCAGCCGATTCTATGTGCATATACAAAGGGTTTAATATAGGCACCGCAAAACCTTCCGAAAAAGATATGAAGAGGGTAAAACATTATATGATAGACGTTGCCGATCCTTTCAAACCTTATTCGGTTGCAGATTATAAAAATACTGCCGAAAAAATAGTCGACGAGATTTTATCTCAAAACAAAAATCCCGTCGTTTGCGGTGGAACGGGGTTTTATATCAATTCTCTTATATACGATATGAGTTACGGCAACGGGGGAGAAAACTCCGAAATAAGAGAAAAACTTAAAGAAAAGTTGCAACTAGTCGGCGCTGAAAAATTGTGGAACGAATTATACGAAACAGATAAGGTTTCCGCCGAAAAAATAGAAAAAAACGACTCTAAAAGGGTAATTCGCGCGCTTGAAATATTTTATTCGACCGGAAAGAAAAAATCCGACATGCGCGACACTTTAAATTCCAAAAGACCGTATAAAGCCTTTTGTATAGATTACCCGAGAGAAGAACTGTACGAACGCATAAACGCTCGTGTAGATCAAATGCTTGCATGCGGACTGGTCGACGAAGTGCAAGGGCTAATAAATAAAGGTTATACCTTGCAAAACAACGCAATGCAAGGCATAGGCTACAAAGAGATTTACGCATATCTTAAAGGCGAAACGGATTACGAAACGGCGGTTGAAACGTTAAAACAAAATACGCGCAGATATGCGAAACGGCAGATAACGTTCTTTAAAAGAACGGAAGGGCTTATTCATTTAAATCCGTCCGTCGGCGAAGAAAAAATGGCGGAAATCGTTTTAAACAGCCTTGAAAAATAAAAAAAGAAACCGATTTTTTCGGTTTCTTATCGACTAATTAAAACTTTCTGTACAATCCGACTACTTTACCCAAAATTTCAACGCCGTCGTCGTAGACAAAATCGGACATAGATGAGTTTTCGGGGTGAAGAATGATTTTCCCGTTACGTTTGAAAAATCTTTTGACGGTGGCTTCGCCGTCTATCATTCCGACAACAATATCGCCGTTATCGGCATAATTTTTCTGTTCAACTATAATAACGTCGTTGTCGTATATTCCCGCTTCTATCATACTTTCTCCGCTTACTTTAAGCATAAAAAGTCTGTCGGTCATACCCGAAAACTCGGGAGGAAGGGGGCAATACCCGTCAATGTTTTCAATTGCGGTTATCGGCACGCCGGCGGTAACTTTACCGACGATGGGAACTTCTTTATAATTACTTTTCCCCGCAACCGCGATGGCACGCTTTTTCAACGGCGATTTCACTAAAAAACCTTGTTCTATAAGCGTGTTTATGTAACCGTATACCGTAGCGGTAGATTTTATACGGCATTTTGCGCATATATCGCGAATCGACGGCGGATAGCCGTAATCCGAGGAATAATCTTTGATATATTCAAAAACTTCTTGCATTTTTTGTTCGTGATCAAGCATAATTTTCTCCCGTATGCGATATTCGTATAAATAATATCATATAAAAAAAGTTTTGTCAAACAAATGTTTAAAAATAAAAGAGGTGTTTTATGAAAAAAGGTCAGATTTGCGTTTTAGACGACGAAAAGGTTTGCGACGAATGCGGTGAGTGCGACAGATGCGATCTCGATCCGCAAAAAATCTGCGACAATAGCGGTAAATGTATCGAAACACTCGAAAACATTAAAATAATTAAAATAACGTGT
>CAKQSC010000131.1 GCA_934271725.1 uncultured Clostridia bacterium | reverse complement strand
CCCCGGAACCGAGCGCTCCGGACAAATTCACGTTGCACTCAATACCCGTCAACTTTCCGTTGTTTACGGTAAGCGATATCGGCGAAGCGTTTTCAAGCGTTTCGATATATTTGTCTACGGTTTTTCTTATTTCGTCTGCAGACAATTTCTTTTCTCCCTTTTGCAAGGACTCGAAAAGAGAATAAACGTTCATTCCGGCAATCGCGTCTAATTGCTTTTTCATATCGGCATACGACGGGATTTGCGTGTCTTTGCTAAACATGTCGATAGCGGGTTCGTCTTTCTTTCCTGCGACAAGCGCGCCGAAATCGACGGGATTGTTGTTAGCGTCTCTCATTCCCGCCATTTCGGCAACAAGAGAAACAAAATTAAACAAATCGTCCGTATTTACGCCCAAACCGTTTACGTAAGCGACCAAATCGCTTACCTTACCCGTATATACTACGTCGATAAGCCCTTTTACCTTGTCGAAAGTACCTTCTCCGCACAAGAAGTCGGACAGTTCCGAAATAGTCGATTTTGCCATATTATCGGCTATCAGAGCAAGTTTTGTCGACGAAATGCTTACCTCGTTTCCGTAGCCTTTTTCAAAAAGTTTTTCCGATACGCCTTCCGCTATCCTGTCGATTATGTTCTGCAAACTTACGGGTACGGAACTCATAAGTTTCACCGCGCTTGTTTTTATAAAGGTCAACGCGCTTATTACGGGCGCAATTCCGCTCATAGACGAATTCATAACGTTGTCGTTATTGTAATAACGCCTGTTGTATCTTCCGTTATAAACGGTATAAACAAGCATTGCGTTGCCGTTTGTCAATTCCGCATCGTTGGTAATACAAGCCGTCATTCCTTGATTTGTCTGTTCAACTATGTAATACGTTCCGTCCGCGCTCATTTTTACGAATATAGCCATTTCTTCGCCGTTCGCACTGCTCGCTTTGAAAATCCAGCCCTCGCCGTCCGTTATGCCTGTAAGCAAACCGAACGTTTTGCCGAGATAACCTTCGGAAGAGGAACGTTCGAGAACGGTTACGTTTTGTTTATGACATACGCTACATTCGTCAACGGTATAACCCTCTCTTTCGCTCGTCGCGAGAACGGTTTCTACCCTTACCCAGACGTGTTCGAGCATCGGCGTCGTTTGCATTTCGTATTCACCGCATCTCGAACACAAAGACAAAGTCCAACCCGTTTGCGTACACGTCGCTTTATGGCTTTCCATAGTGTTTGAAATATGTCCGTAAAAAGCGCACGCTTCTTCCGGCGTCATCTTTATAACGGCGTAAATAGAAAAGTGCGTCGTTGTAAAAGAAACGCTACCGTTTGAATAAATCGCTTTGACCGTTTCTATCGTGCCGTCGTCTTTTATGTAATAAACGGCTACGTTATCGGGATTTTCGCCCTTAGAAAGAGTATACGGAAGAGTTACCGTTATATAACCCGCAAACGAGGAAATCTGTCCTTCGCCCGAAGAAAGCGAGAAATCGTACACAGGCGCGTCCGAAAGCGCGTCTTTAACTTTTTGTTCTACCTGTAAATCTTCGACTTTTACTTCGTCCGCCGATACACTTAAACTTTCGCCGAGCGAGTCGAGCGTTCTGTCGTCGAACTCTATCGTTGCGTTTTTAAGTTCTATCGCGCCCGCTTCTTTAAGCGTTTCGGTGGAAACGTTTTCCGCCTTTACTTCGTTTTTAAAAGAAACGACCTGTTTCGTTGCGGAACAACCTTTTTCCGTGCAAGCGTACGTAGTTATATTCCCGTCAAGCGTTCCGTCATTCCACACGTGCGCGCTTTCGTCAGAATAATTATCCGTATAACTCTCACCGCAGTCGGAGCAAGTATACGTTTTTACGCCTTGCGTATGGCATTTTGCGGTTGTTGTTATAGACACGCCGTAAGAATGCGAATATACCGTTTCGCGTTTAAACTCTATCTTTTTATGGCAGGAATCGCAAGTTCTCGTAACGACGAGTTCGTGTTTACAGGAATTGTCGGGATCGTCTACCGTTTCCTTAACCGGCTCCGCGCTGAACGTATGCGCGATTTTATCCGTGCCGTCAACGTGTTTTCTCAACCCGCAAACGCAAGCGTAATCTTTGTGCGAAACGTCCGTACAAGTCGCTTTCGTCGAAGAAGAGGTATCCATAATCCATTGATGGTTGGTTTTTAAGGTAGTGTCTTTACACCCCTTTACGGTACACTTTTGCCAGTGTCCTTCTTCGTCGTGCTCGTATGCGGACGAATATTCGTGAGTATGTTCTTTCGGTTTGGAGTTTCCGTCCAAATCACAGCCCGCGAAAATACACGTGAGCGATAAAACCAACACGACCAAAATTGCTAGTTTTTTCATCTTTTTCTCCTTTTTTAACAGACTTTCTATACATCTTATGCCCTCGAACGGAAACCTTGCAATCCGTCGTGGTAAAATATACCGTATTATCACCGCATGAAATGCGGTTAAAGCAAATCAACAATCTCTTCCAAACTGTTTATTACGTACGTAGGCTTTATGTTTTTGTCCGGTTCCTCGTCACGAAAATTGTACCAACAAGTGTCTATTCCGCTGTTTTTACCGCCGACAACGTCCGAGTAAATGCCGTTGCCTATAATAAGACATTCTTCTTTGTTTTCGATTTTCATCTTATAGAGAACGTAATCGAAAAAGTTTTTGTCAGGCTTGGAAAAACCTATATCGCCCGAAACGAAAATGCCTTTGAAATACTTTTTGATTTTTGCGTTTTTAAGCCTTATTTCCTGCGTTTTCGCAATGCCGTTGGACACTAAAATCAAGTTGTAATCTTTATACAACCGTTTTAAAACGCGCTTTGCTTCCGGCATAAAATACACACCCTCTTTAAGGTATTCTTCAAAAGACTCCTCGGCAAGTTTGCCGTCCGCTGTAACGCCTATCTCTTTAAAAAACTTGTCGAAACGGGTGGCGAATAATTCCGCTTTGGAAAGTTCCCCTTTTTCGCATTTTTGCCAACCTTTCGCGTTGATTTCGTGGTAAATATCGGTGGCCTCGTCGGAAGGTTCTATACCGAACTTTTTAAGCACCCTTTTTATCGCGTTGTTTTCCGTTTTTTCAAAATCGAGAATGGTGTCGTCTAAATCGAAAAGCAAATATTTATACATAATCCGCCTTTATTTCAAAAGTTTTTCCGTTTAAATA
>CAKQSC010000130.1 GCA_934271725.1 uncultured Clostridia bacterium | reverse complement strand
ATTGTTTCTTTCGTCAGCATCTGACGAAGATCGCTTCTTCCCGAAGGATCTCCTATCATACCCGTTCCGCCACCGAAAAGAGCGATGGGCGTGTGTCCGTATTTCTGCATCCACGCCATTGCCATTACGGGTATGTAATGTCCGATATGCAAACTGTCCGCCGTAGGATCGAATCCTACGTAAAAAGATATTTTTTCTTCGCCTAATAATTTATATAAATCTTCACCGTAGACGGTCTGTTTAAGAAATCCGCGTTCTTTCAGAACGTCCATTACGTTTCTCGATAAATCCATTTTCTCAATCTCCGTATATATTAGTTCCGTATATATAATTAGTATAATATACCACAATATATAGCGATTATATCATTATTCACCACATTTTGCAAGGATTATTATAACTATTTCCGATTTTTTTGGATTTAATTTAAAAATAAATATTTTTATCGTCAAAAAGGAATAATTTTTATTGCTTGTCGTCAAAGATTATGTTATAATAACCTTGCAAAAATTAAAACTTTCGGAGGAAAAATATGCAATATACAACAAAAGTACAAGAAATGTGTTGCGTAGCAAAAGGACCCGATCACGGTCCCGCCCCCATTCCCGAAGAGGCTAAATGGGTACAGGCGAAACAAATTACCGATATCTCCGGTTTTACGCACGGCGTCGGAAGATGCGCACCCCAACAAGGCGCGTGCAAACTTACGCTCAACGTTAAAAACGGCGTTATAGAAGAAGCGTTGGTCGAAACCATAGGTTGCTCCGGCATGACTCATTCTGCCGCAATGGCTGCCGAAATACTCCCCGGCAAAACCATTCTCGAAGCGCTTAACACAGACCTCGTTTGCGACGCGATTAACGTCGCTATGAGAGAACTCTTCCTTCAAATCGTTTACGGAAGAAGTCAGTCCGCTTTCTCTGAGGACGGCTTGTCGGTAGGCGCGGGGCTCGAAGACCTCGGTAAAGGTTTGCGTTCTCAGGTCGGCACGATGTATTCCACCAAATCCAAAGGTCCGAGATACCTTGAAATGGCGGAAGGTTACGTTACCAAACTCGCGCTCGACAAAGACAATCAGATTATAGGTTACGCGTTCGTTTCTCTCGGAAAAATGACGGATTTCATCAAGAAAGGTCTTACCCCGAACGAAGCGTACGAAAAAGCAAGCGGTCATTACGGAAGATTCAATCCCGAAGACGGCGCGGTTAAATACATCGACCCGAGAGTTGACTAAGGAGGTTTATCATGAGCGTTACTTTTGAAAGTTATGAAAGAAGAATAGATACCATCACCAAAGTTCTTAACTCTTACGGCATTAAGGATTTGGAAGAAGCAAGAAAGATTTGCCTCGACAAAGGAATCGACGTAGAAGCGATTGTCAAAGGCATTCAGCCCATCTGCTTTGAAAACGCCGTCTGGGCGTACACCGTAGGCGCGTCTATCGCCATTAAAAAAGGTTGCAAAAAGGCTTCGGAAGCGGCTACCGCTATCGGCGAAGGCTTGCAGTCTTTCTGTATACCCGGCTCCGTTGCGGATCAAAGAAAAGTCGGTTTGGGACACGGAAACCTTGCTTCGATGCTTTTAACGGAAGAAACAAAATGTTTCTGTTTCCTTGCGGGACACGAATCTTTTGCGGCGGCGGAAGGCGCGATAGGTATCGCTAAATCCGCAAACAAAGTAAGAAAGACCCCCCTTAAAGTCATTCTTAACGGTTTAGGTAAAGACGCGGCGTTCATAATCAGCCGTATCAACGGATTTACTTACGTTCAGACTAAATACGACTATTATACGGACACCCTCAACATAGTCTCTACCACCCCCTATTCTAACGGTGAAAGAGCGAAAGTTCTTTGCTACGGTTGCGACGACGTAAACGAAGGCGTTGCCGTCATGCGTCATGAAAACGTCGATATTTCCATTACCGGCAACTCCACCAACCCGACGCGTTTCCAGCACCCCGTTGCCGGTACCTATAAAAAGTGGGCTACGGAAAACGGCAAAAAGTATTTCTCCGTCGCATCCGGCGGTGGTACAGGCAGAACTCTTCACCCGGACAACATGGCTGCGGGTCCCGCTTCTTACGGTATGACGGATACCATGGGCAGAATGCACAGCGACGCACAGTTCGCAGGCTCCTCCTCCGTTCCCGCTCACGTAGAAATGATGGGCTTGATCGGTATGGGCAACAACCCGATGGTCGGCGCATCCGTTGCGGTTGCGGTTGCCGTGGAAGAAGCAATGAAATAATTTTTAACGCATTAAAAAAGCGTTCGGTTTTTTCCGGACGCTTTCTCTTTTACGATAAAAGCGGACAACGTGTCTTGTCCGCTTTTTCCTTTATTTTTTCCTTATTTTTTCTTCTTATTCTTCTTTTTATCTTTCGGAACGATTACCGAAACGTGGCGTTGAAGAACGGATATATCCACCCCTCCGCACATTCCTTTTTCCCCGTCGAGATTCCACCTTACGTTATCGGGAACGGTGAGTTTTACTTTGTCTACGCAATAATGCTCGTAGTCGGATTTCCAACCGCGTTTAAATCTGTGAGCGCAAACTTTAACCCCGCAAACAAAATAATTTATCACCTTAAAAAACGCGTTTAATTTATGTACGCCTTTTGGATTTTTAACCTGTTTTATAAAAAACAAATCGAACTTTCCGTCCTGCAAATCCGCCTGACGGTAAACGTATCTCGAAGCGACGTGTTTACTGTTTAAAGCCATTAAAAACTCGCAGTTAGTCTCTATATGATTGTCGCCGAAATCTAGCGTTACGTTGAAATCTTTAAGTTTCAACTCGTTTTTAAGCACCTCGAACGCATAAGCGACCTTGCCGTACTTCTTCTTTTCACTCTGCTCCGCCATATACGAGCAACCCGTAAACGCCCCCGCGCAAACAACGTAAAAAGCATATTTGTCGTTGATTTTAATCAAATCGTACGTGTCGGCAACGCCCTCCGTTACGTTTTTAAGCGCTTTTTTTAACTTCACGGGTATTTTAAGAGAGTGCGCTATATCGTTTACCGTACCGCCCGGCAAATAGCCGAGAACAGGTCTCGTTTCACACTCTGCGATCCCCTGAACGATTTCGTTAAAAGAACCGTCCCCGCCGTAAAAAACCACGCAATCGTATTTTCCGCATGCCTCTTTCGCTTTTACCGACATATCGCCGGCGCATTTCGTTGCGTATACGTCCACTTCGTCGAACTTATTTTTTAAAGTTGCCGTTATAT
>CAKQSC010000129.1 GCA_934271725.1 uncultured Clostridia bacterium | reverse complement strand
CTTTCCCCGAAATACTCTTTTAAATAATATTCGTCGTCTTTGGGTAAATCGCCGTCGAGTTCTATTTTTGTAGAACATGACAAAATTATCTCTTTCACGATTTTTAAATCTTCTTCCTTTAAGAGTATGCTTTTAATAAGTCTTCTGAACCTGTTGTCGTAAACTTTCTGACGGCTTATATACACCTTGCTTTCTTTTTTCTCGTCAAGAAGGTAATTCATAAACTCTTTGAGTTCGCTTCTGCCGAAACTTTTGGGAACGTACGATACCACCTCGTCCCATTTCTCTTTTAAGGGCTTAAGTCTGAAATTCATTATTCCGTCGACGGAATAATTTTCCATACCGTAAAGTTTGCGTAAAACGTATTTTTTATCGTCTTGAAGATCCGCCGAAATAATTGCCGAAAGCAGTAGTTCGCGTTCTTTGTCGTTAAGCCCCGCCGGGCGTATACGAGGCTTTATATATCTGCTTTTATAGTTTATGGTTATTATATCGGCAATTCTGTCTTCTATTTCCGACTTTACGACGGAATAATATCTGTCCTCAACGTCAACGTTTATGTGTGTCCTGTCGCCCGAAACGTTTTCGTCTACTTTTGAACCCGTCCCCGCAAAAACGTCTCCTAAACTGCTGTAAATATAAATACAATTTTCATACGCTTTGAAATAATCCGTTATCGTAATTGTTTTCATCTGAATTATTTTATGTAATTTACAAAAAAATTATGAAGAATATCTTACCTTTTTGAACTTGCGGTAAACAAACTTATAAAACTCCGACAAGAAAATCACGAACACGGAAACGCAAAGTATTTTTACAACGCTTAAACCGCTTATTCCGTTCACGCCGAAAACTTGCGGAAATACCGTACAGATAAAAAGTTGCAACGAAAAAGTTATTCCGAATACGGCAAGCATTATTTTGTTGTATTTTAAACTTTTGAATATGCTCTTTTTCCCTATTTCTATGCAATTAAACGCGTTAAACAACTGTATCGCCGTAAAAAGCATAAATACCGCGCCGTTTTTTTCACCCTCCGACACGCCCAAAAAATTAAACGCGCTTTGTAATACGCACATAATAACGCATATAAGTCCTTGAAGAATTATTCTGATCGCCATGGATTTTGTTAAAAGCGGTGACGTTCTTCTTATAGGTTCTCTGTCCATAAGCCCTTTGTCCGAGGTTCCCAGTCCCAAAGAAAGCGCGGGCGGTCCGTCCATAATTACGTTTATCCATAAAAGTTGCAAGGTCGTAAACGGCGCGCCCGTACCCGCAAAAAGCGAAATTACGACAAGAAGAAGTGCGGAAAGGTTTACGGTAAGTTGAAACGTAACGAATTTTTGAATGTTTTCGTATAATTTTCTTCCGAAAGTTACCGCACCGACTATCGACGAAAAGGAATTATCCAGCAAAACGACGTCGCTCGCTTCCTTTGTTATCTCCGAACCGCCGTCTCCCATAGCGATACCTATATCCGCGCTTTTTATTGCGGGCGCGTCGTTTATTCCGTCCCCCGTTACGGCGACTACTTCCCCTTTGCTTTTCAAAGTGTTTACTAGTTTAAGTTTTGAAAATGGCGTGCTTCTTGCGACGACTTTTACGGAATCGATTTTCTTTTCAAGTTCTTCTTTTGAAAAGTTTTCGAGTTCGTTTGCGGTATATATTCCGTTTTTGCCGTCCGAAATGTCTAATTCTTTGGCGATTTCCGTTGCGGTTTCCACGTTATCGCCCGTCAGCATCATTATTTTAATGCCTGCTTTTTTACACTCTTTTATCGCCTCTTTCGCCCCTTTTCTTACGGGATCGATGATAGAAACGAATCCGTCAAACGAGATTTTGCCTTCATACACGCTTGCAAAAGCAAGCACCCGCTTTCCTTTTCTTTCTTCCTTTTTTATAGCGTCCGTAACGGATTTTCTTTCTTCGTACGAAAGGGTAACGAACGATATTATTTTTTCGGGCGCGCCCTTAACGTACGTTTTCTCTTTTCCGCCGTAATCTACGGTAGTCGACATATATTTTCGCTCCGAAGAAAACGGTTCCCTTTTTGTTATAGCGTATTTATTCCTCAAATACGTATAACTTGTCCCTTTTTCCTTTTCAAAGGCTTCTAAAAGCGCACATTCCGTAGGCGAACCTATTTTCTTTATTTTATCACCCGCTTTCACTATGTCGGCGGTAGTGTTTATACAAAAGTTTTCTTCGAGATTTTTTGAAAAATTAACCTCCTTTTTTCCGCAACCGCTGAAAAAACACAGTCTGTCTACCGTCATTTTGTTTTCAGTTAAAGTACCCGTCTTATCCGTACATATAACGCTTACCGCGCCCGCAGTGTCCGTTGCCGTAAGTTTTTTAATAAGAACGTTTCTTTTTGACAATTTGTTCATATTTATGGCAAGCGAAACTGCGACAATAGTGCTTAACCCCTCGGGAACGACGGCGACTATCAGTATTACAGACGACAAAAAAGCGTCTGAAAGAACGTCGAACGAAAAAGATTTTAAAATCAAAGATTTTACGACGGTGAATATAAAAGTCAAAACGCCGAACACCGCGCCTACGGCGGTAACCGTTTTTCCCATACGGGAAAGTTTATCGAACAAAGGACTGCTACCGCCCGACACGGCAAGTTCGGAAGCGATTTTACCTATCTGCGCGTTTTTCCCTACCGCATCGACTACGTATTTACCGCTTCCCGACAAAACGAAAGTCCCCGAATAAACGTAATCCCCGTTGTTTGCGCTTTTCCTTACCTCTCTGCTTTCACCCGACAATGCGGATTCGTCAAAGGCTATTTCGCCACCGCCGACAAGATGCCCGTCCGCAAAAACTTTGCTTCCGTCTTCTATACAAACGAGATCCCCGACAACGAGTTTACTTTCCTCGATTTCGTCGGCGCGACCGTTTCTTATAACCTTGACTTTTGCGTCCGAATACTCTTTTTTCAGTTTTTCAAAAGCCTTTTCGCTACTCCCTTCCATAAACAGCGTTATTCCGACCGAAATGAGTATCGCCGACGCTACGCCTATCGCTCCCGAAAAATCTTTTTCCCCCGTTTTCAGACTTTTGCCTATCCCCGTACCGACGGTTAATATGAGAGCAAATATAAGTATGAGAATCATAGGTTCCGAAAACGCGCTTAAAATCTTTTTAAAAATATTTTTTCTTTTAGCCTTTTCAAAAACGTTTTCTCCGTAAAGTTTTCTGTTTTTGGCGACTTCCCCCTCGTTCAAGC
>CAKQSC010000128.1 GCA_934271725.1 uncultured Clostridia bacterium | reverse complement strand
ATTCCCATGGGTTTTCTTTCTTCTTCGAGTTTCTTTTGAAGAGCCCTGTTTTCTTCGAGCATATTCTCTATTTTAATCCTGTCGAGTTCGCCGAGTTTAAGAGCCTCCGCCAAAGCGACGTTGGGCGTGTTGGTGTGAACGTGTACTTTAACAAACTCCAAATCGCCTATTACTATAACGCAATCTCCGATAGTCAGAAGTTTTTCTCTCAACTTGTCGATATCCGCTATCGTCGTTTTCTTTTTAAGGTTAATTACAAAGAACTCCGTGCAGTAAGCAAACTGAATATTTCCGAGCGCGATTATATCCGCATTGTCGCCCGAAAACGCGGGGGTTTCTTCTTTTTCTTCTTCCGCAACGGGCGCTTCTTCTATTTCCTCTCCGATGAGAGCCTTGTACATACCCGTAAAGATACATTGAAGCCCCGCTCCGCCCGAGTCCACTACTCCCGCTTTTTTAAGAACGGGCAACAGTTCGGGTGTAAGTTCCAACGCTTCGTTGCACTTTTTCAATATTTCGGGAAAAAACGCCTCGAAATCCTTGTTTTTTGAGCAACACGAAAGAGCGCATTCCGCAGTCATTCTTGCGACCGTAAGAATAGTACCCTCTTTCGGTTTTGAAACCGCGCTGTACGCGACTTTCGCGCCGGCGTCCAAACCTCTCGCAAACGTTTTGGTATCTATCTCGTTATGCTCGCTTACGTAGTTGCAAAAACCGCGTAAAATCTGCGACAAAATAACGCCCGAGTTACCCCTTGCGCCTCTCAACGCGCCGTGAGCGACCGCTCCCGCATAATCGGCAATCGCGGTGCTTTCACATTCTTCGAGTTCCTTTATGGCGGATTTCATCGTGTAAGACATATTCGTACCCGTATCGCCGTCCGGCACGGGGAACACGTTTAACGAGTCGATCCTTGCTCTGTTATTATTTAAAACTTTCGACGCGCCGATAAACATAGCCTTTAACGTTGCGCCGTTTATATATTTCTGCATGAAAAGCGTTCCTCCGAACAAATATCACCGGAATTACAGTTTAACGCCGAGAATATTTACGTTAACCGTTTCGACTATCATACCGGTAAACTTTTCGACGCGGTACTTTATAGCCTCTTTCAGTGATTCGGCAACCGCTTTGATCGAAACGCCGTATTTAATTATAACGTAAGCGTCTATCGTTATCCGATCGCTCGTTGCGGTAACCTTAATTCCTCTGCCGGACGTATCTCTCGTAAAAATCTCGATAAGCCGATCGGGCAGACTTTTGGAAACCATTTCGACAATACCATAACATTCCGTAGCCTCTTTTGATGCAAACTTGGCTATGGCACGGTTTGAAATATTTATTTTTCCGTAAATGTTATAAGTTGTTGCCGACATAATTCCAACCTCGTATATACTAGTATTTTACATTATTTAAGTTATATTTGCAACGCTTTTACCGTATATCGACGATTTTTTTAAAAAAAATATTTATAATTTTACTTTTTTTCGATTATTTCCTTGCTTTTTATTGCTATTTATGATAAAGTAATTATGCTGATTTTTAGGAAATACTCATTCGGAGGTAATTATAATGTCCAGAGTTTGTAGCGTATGCGGTAAATCTAAGGAAGCGGGTAACAGAGTTTCTCACTCGAATCGTAAAACCCCCCATACTTACTCTGCTAATTTACAAAAGGTTAACGTGGTTCACGAAAACGGTTCCGTTTCGTCCGAATACGTTTGCACCCGTTGTTTAAAAAGCGGAAAAGTAAACAGAGCGTAATTTAATAGAATTAACCGCACTTTCGGGTGCGGTTTCTTTTTTGCAAAATTAAAGACCGTTGCGGAATAACCGCACGGTCTTTTTTACGTCTTATTTTAATACAAAGCAGAGGCAAAACTTGATACAACCGCGTCGTTTTACGCCTCCACCGGGTTATTTGCTCTGAATATTTTAAACTTATCGTAAAGTTCATTCCATTCCTGATATTTTTCGTCTTCTCTGCGGTCGGGCAACTGAAAGTTTTTCTTTATGAAACCCGTTACGTAATCCGTAGCCGACTTTGCTCCGCGATAATTCATGTGATTGCCGTTATCTTTAAAACAGTTTGCGTAATCGAACTTAAACTCGTCGTTGTCGATATTCATATCGATATAAGGTACATTCGCTAAGTTGCACATTTTTTCTACCGCGTTGTGTTTTGCCATAGACCACGAAGTACACGAAGGAAAAGTGATAAACATAACGTCTATGTACTTTTTTTCGCACAACGAAAGAATTTTCTTTACGTCCGACTTAACGGATTTTTGTATTCTTTCCGCTCTCTCGTCTTTTTTCATAAAATCAGGATCGACTTTAAAGTGAGAGTTTTTCGTTTCGTACAAGAAACCCTTAAAACAGTTTGACGGACGCTTTGCACCCGGTTTGCAATAAAAATCCTTCCATTCCAACTGTTTCCATCTCGTGTGATATTTGAACGGAGCGACGAACGGAGCCATATCGTACCAAAAAGAGCCCCCTACGGTTTTGTTTTTTGTAAAAAAGCAATCCGTTTCTATAACGACCAGTTTGGGTTTCTGCTTTTTTAAAGTCTTTTTCACCTGTGCTACGATTCTTCTTACCGTTTGCTGACCGGCAGACATGACGAAACTCGTCGCGCCCGTCTGTTCGTAAAAATCCATTGTCGAAAAGCCGTTGTAAAGGTCGGAATTACCGAAAAGAATAACGTCAAGCGTATTGTCTTTTTCGTATTTATACGATTGAGAGCCGTAATATTTGCCGTACCCGAAATCTTTTTCGTCTTTCGGAAGAAAAACGAAACACATATAAGCGTAAAGCAATAGAAACAAAGCGAAAAATATTAAAAATCTTAAAAATATTTTACTTTTCTTCATCAGAATCCCCCGTAAATCGGATCCACGGGTATATAACCGTCTCCGTACGCGCCGAAAACTATAATGACTACGATAATCGCCAACAGACTTGCGTATCTGATAGCGAGTTTCCTGTCCGTAACAATCGCACGAACGTCTATTTTATATTCCTTTACGCAATCCACGGCGATAAGACAAGCGCAAGAAGCCAAAGCGACTATCAAATCGTTTAGGTCTATTACGGAAATCAAATCCGAACTCTTTCCGGCGTATTTAAACAATCCCGTAAACATTCCGAAGCCGTCCGCAAGGGTAACCGCCCTGAACATCATCAGCCCGATATTTACGATGACGAGCGTTCTTATTATTCTTATCACCTTGAAAACACGGCGATTTTTATCAAGTTTGAGTTTGGAATATATCAGATTAAACAACGGCTCGAAACACATTCCTATC